>JBIIVA010000016.1:0-24720 GCA_044339705.1 Crocinitomicaceae bacterium | reverse complement strand
TGGATTGGCTGTCGCGGTTTGTCACCATTTTTCAAAAGGGGTAGGCGAGCACAATAAGTCTGGAGGAAATAGTTGGAAAGCATTTCTGAATCAAAACCCAAATCGAAAAAAGTCATGAAAAATAAGATGAAAAATAAGAATATTCTTCCCGTTCATCTCTTTGTACGAAGATTGATAAAGTATTTCCTTATTGCCGCATCAATTGGAATTGTTTCATTGTCCATTGGTGTTTTTGGATATCATTGGCTCGGTCATTTAAGCTGGGTTGATAGCCTATTAAATGCATCCATGATTCTCGGTGGAATGGGGCCTGTTGATCCCTTGCATGATTCGGACGCGAAAATATTTGCCTCCTTTTATGCCTTATTTTCGGGTGTGATTTTTTTAACTACAGTGGCGATTTTTCTATCTCCAATTGCACATCGTTTACTCCATATATTACATGTTGTAGATGAGGAAGAAGAGTAACTATTAATTTTTTAATTTGTCAACTATTCAAATATATACAGATGGTTCCTCTCGAGGAAATCCTGGTCCAGGGGGCTACGGAATCATTCTTAAATTCGGGAGTAAAGTAAAGGAAATTTCTGCGGGATTTCGCTTGACAACAAACAATCGCATGGAATTAATGGCTGTATGTGTGGCGCTTGAGAATCTCAACACAAATAAATATCCGATTGTGATTCATTCTGATTCTAAATATGTTATCGACGCCATCACTCAAAAATGGGTTTGGAACTGGAATCAAAAGCAATTCAAAGGAAAAAAGAATAAAGATTTGTGGTTACGGTATTTGCAACTGCACGACCAATTCAATTTGTCTTTTGTTTGGGTTAAAGGACACGCTGGTCATCCTGAAAATGAGCGATGTGATGAATTGGCTTTTAAAGCCGCTACTGAAAGTGCCAAAAATATTGATGAAGTATTTGAATCGGAGGATAAAAATGAATCTTTATTTTGATTCGATAACGGTGACAAATCCATGTTTATCAACCATAGTTCCTCCGAACATTTCTCCTTTTATTTGATAGAAATAAACACCGTCTTTACACAAGTTTCCGGACTGATCAGTGCCATCCCATAAAAACAATGGATTTGCAGGATCACGTTGCCCAATTCGCATCACATTTCCCCAACGGTTTAAAATGGTTACTGAATATTCTTTGAACGCATCAAAAGGGAGAACAAACAACTCATTTATTCCATCATTGTTTGCTGTTATTACATTTGGCAACCACAGTTCTGGATCTTTAATTTGAATGTTTGTAGAATATGAGTCTTTACAACCTAGTGCATCTGTTACAGTTAAAGTAACCGTGTAAGTTCCTGCAATATCATAGGAAAATTGCTGAGAAGCATTCGAAAAAGCTAAAGCAGTATCTATTTCAAAATCCCACTCCCAGATTTCAACAGTTGAAGCAGCCGAAACAGAGCCATCAACAAAAGTGATTATTTCATTTTGTTCTGCGGGAATTGGTGAAGCAGTGAAAGAAGCATCAAGTCCATCATCTATAACAGTAATGCTATTCATGGGATAAAATACTTCGCATCCTGCGTCATCATAAAGATAAACTCCAGGAGTGTAGGTTCCTGATTCCGAATAATTGTAGAAAAAATCAACAGAATCAGTAATAATTTGATTATCACCCATTACCCAATAGGTGCTATCAATATTTTGTGCATTTTGAATGATAAATTGAGCTCCTTGAGAGCATTGCCCTGATTGCTGAATCCAATCGGGGTCACCACTTGGCCCACCAATTGAGACGTAGTCAGTTAATATTGTATCCGCAACACATCCATAAGAATCAGTAACTTCCAAAGTCAATGTGTAGTATCCTGGGAAAACATACGAATTACTTGGGTTTTGTGAGCTGGAACCATCTCCATCTCCGAAGTCCCATGACCAATTTGTAATTTGACCATATGAAATGGAAGAGTCTAAATATGCCCCAGTTAAAGGCGGACAAATATACATGCCATTCGGGCCAATCGAAGAACCTGAAAAAGTATAAGTTGGAAGTGCCCAAGGAATGGAAACTGTTACTGAACTAGAAACCGTATCAGTGCATCCTGAGCCGTCTGTGGTTACTAAAGAAATGATGTGGATGTTGCTTGTAACTCCGACGTTAAGATTACTTTCAGATATAACTGTTTCAGCGTTTTCATTTGTAGATATTGGTGTTCCATCTAGTATCCATTGATAACTTAACGGTTCAATACCTGACGATGAATTCTCTGTAAAAATTGAATCATTGTTACAAATTACATTTTCAACGGTAAAGAAAGAACTTGGTTTGATAATATTCACTGGAATCGATTGTATTCCCTGGCATCCAAAAGCGTCAATTACAGTGATATCGGTGTAATAAATCCCATTTTCAGTAAAAATATGACTGATTGGATTTTGATTGTTCGTTGATATCAAAGAACTGTCGTCATAAAAGAAATATTCAAAAGTACTCAACGGTACTCCGCTAATGGAAATCGAATTATTGGTAAAAATAACTTGATCATTAATACATATTGAATCATTATCAATACTAACAAATGGAAATGGATTTGATAAAACACGAACTTGGCGGGTTGCAGTGGCCGAGCATCCAACGCTATTCGTAACAGTCAACGTAACATTGTATAGATTCGGAGAATTATATGAATAAGAGGTTGTGTCTCCAGTTATCGTGGAACCATTTCCCATATTGAATGACCAACTTTCGAATGGGTGAGGAGATGGAGGATTTAACCAAGTTGAACTTTGATCAAATAGAAAAAGGGTATCTCCCTGACAAATCGAATCATTACTCATCGAAAATGCAGGAGTAACGGTTGAAACATCCACTGTTCTTGTTGTACTATCTTTACAACCTGTTGTGTAGTTATATATTACTTGTTCGATGGTGTAAGAACCGTAATTTGCATAAATGTGACTGGTGTTTCCCAAGTCACCATCATCTAGTTGAGGATCATCTAAAACCGTATTAGGGCTGCCATCTCCCCATTTCCAGATCATTAATAGGTCATCAGAAGTTTCTCCATGAGTTGCATCATCAGTCATATTTGCAGAAATGGGCAAGGAGTTTGGATTACAAAATAATGTTTCGTCTGGAGTAAATTCGGCGATTGGAGCATTAATATAAATTAATGAATCGATTTGTAGCGTGTCTTTGCAACCTCGAAAGTCCACAACTAACTGCACATCAAAATAACCTGTATCAGATGTGAATTGATAGTTAGGATTTGGTTCAGTAGAGTTACCATCAGTAAAATCCCAAAAATAATTCAGTTCCGTTGAATCTGTAACTATGGGGGTTGTAACAACTGTGGAAGAAAACTCAAAATCAGTTTTTATACAATTTACAAGTGTGTCAACCGAAAAATTCAAACTATTAATTTCACCAACTGTGATGAAATTCTCTCTGGTTATTGTTGCAATACAACCAGATTGAGTTTGAACCGTTAATGAAACATCGTAAATTCCATTCGTATATGTTTGAGCTGGTGGATTTTGTCCGTTAAATGTTTGCCCATTGCCAAAACTCCAATTCCACGAAACAATCGGGTTGTTAGCAGAAGGAGTTATCGAACTGTCTATAAAGCTAACAATCAATGGATTACACCCACCTGTAACACTCGCATTAAACAAAGCCTGAACATCAGTAATCTCAATTAAATCTTCCAATGTGGTTGTTCCTGAGCATCCCGTGGCTGTTACCATTGTTAGGGTTACATCATAACTACCATTTAAATAATAGGTATGCGAACCCGGATTCTGACCGGTAAATGTTTGACCATCACCAAAATTCCATAAATAACTAGCCCCACCAAAAGAAGTATTTGTAAAATTGATTATGGCAGGTGCACAATTGGCTGTTGGATCTGCAGAAAAACTTGGAATGGGAGTTGGTTCAATTGTAATTTCTGCACTGCTATTGCCGGAACACCCTGAATTCGTGTTTTGGGAAGATAAAAGAATCGTATATGTCCCAGAATTATTAAAGGTAAATGTCGGGTTCTGTTGATTGCTTGTCCCAACACCATTTACATTCCAATTCCAAGCATTTACACCAGCTGTTGAATTATCTTCAAAGGTCACAGGTTGGCCAACACAAGCAACTGAAGGAACACTTATGGAAGTTTGATAATTTGATACTACTACTTCTTGTGTATCCTTTGCAACACATCCATTAGCGGATGTAACTGTCAAAATTGTATTAAATGATCCTGCCGTACTGTATGTTTGGGCAGGTGGATTTACGGAAGTTGATGTTTGTCCATTTCCAAAAATCCATGAATAGGTTGATCCACCAGTGGATAAATTATTGAAATTCAAAGTGAGAGGTATATTACAACCAATTCCACTAATGGAGAAATCAGCATCTGGAGTTGGTTTTACAGAAATGTAATTCGGTTTGTATTCGAAATCACTAATTCCTGCAGCATTAACAACAGTCAAGGTAATGTTTTTATTTCCGGCAGATGTGTAAACATGAGTTACTGTTTGACCACTGCCAATTGAACCATCTCCGAAATCCCATAAATAACTGGCAATAGGGGAGGTTCCGTTTGCTGTTGAAGTGCTTGTAAATGTAACGGATTCTCCTTCACAAATGGTTAATGGATTTGCTGTAAACTGAGATGTAGGAATTTGCCCAAAAAGTTGAGTTATATAAAACGAAATAATAAGAAATGAAAGAAGTTTCTTCATTTTTTGATTTAGCGATGCTAATATAATAAAAAGATGATTAAAAAACGAATTAGCTGCACAACATTTAGTCATTCAAAAAACTAGAATACCATTTTTTCAATTCTGGCATGTTCATCTTTTTTCGTCGAGCAACATTCTCTAATTGATTTTCATTTATTTTTCCAAGTCCAAAATACTTTGCCTGTGGATGTCCAAAATACCAACCGCTAACGGAAGCTGCAGGAAGCATAGCCAAGGTTTCTGTTAGGGAAACTCCAGTTAGTTTAGTCGCATTTAATAAGTTAAATAAACCAATTTTCTCAAGGTGATCAGGGCAGGCGGGATAACCTGGTGCCGGTCGAATTCCACGATATGATTCTTTGATCAACTCGTCATTTGATAAATTCTCACCGGAAGCATAACCCCAATGATTTATTCGAACCTCACGATGCATGTATTCGGCAAGTGCTTCTGCTAATCGATCGGCAAGTGCCTTTACCATAATCGAATTGTAATCATCATGATCTTTTTCGAATCTTTCCACGTGTTTTTCAAGCCCGATTCCAGTTGTCACAACAAATCCGCCAATATAATCTTTAATTCCTGATTCTTTCGGAGCAATGAAATCTGCAAGAGCTAAATTCGGTTGACCACTGACTTTTTTT
The DNA here is from genome assembly GCA_044339705.1 of Crocinitomicaceae bacterium. GTDB lineage: Bacteria > Bacteroidota > Bacteroidia > Flavobacteriales_D > Crocinitomicaceae > UBA952. Next base: position 19,368 of record JBIIVA010000016.1, on the reverse strand, counting down.
GTTTGTTGTCTCAGGGTATGTTGAGTTCCAATGATTTGATTTCGCTTTTCATCGGAATAAATTTCAATATCATCTCCCTCTGAATTTGCAGGAAACAATCCAATAACGGCCCTTGCTTCAATCCATTTTTCTGTCACCATTTTATGCAACATGTCCAAAGCATCCTGATAGAGCTTTTTCGCTTCTGCACCGACTATCTCATCCTCTAAAATTTTTGGAAATCTCCCATGAAGCTCCCACGTTTGAAAGAAAGGTGTCCAGTCTATAAACGGAACCAAATTTTCAAGAGGAATGTTTTCGAAATTCTTGACTCCAATGAAACTTGGTGTTGTAATTTCATTTTGTTCAAACTCAATTTGAAGTTTGTTTGCTTGTGCCTCTTCCAAAGAAATTAATTGTTTGGCACCTCGATGTTTCTCATGGTGTTCACGGAGCTTTTGATATTCGAGTTTTAGGTCTTCAACGAATTGATCCTTTTTGTGACCAAGTAAACTTTCCACAACTGTCACTGATCGTGAGGCATCCAACACGTGAACCGTTTGTCCTTTTGTGTAATGTTTTTCAATTTTTACAGCCGTATGAACCTTGGATGTGGTTGCGCCACCAATCAAAAGTGGAATGTTCAAATTAGCTCGTTCCATCTCTTTGGCCACATGCTCCATTTCATCAAGTGAGGGAGTAATTAATCCGCTTAAACCGATGACGTGAACGTTTTCTTTGATGGCAGTTTCAATGATTTTTTCGGCAGGAACCATCACGCCAATATCGATGACTTCGTAGTTATTACAACCCAAAACAACTCCAACAATGTTCTTTCCAATATCGTGCACGTCGCCTTTTACGGTAGCCATTAGAATTTTTCCTGCTGAGGAAGATTTTCCATCTTTTTCAGCTTCGATGTATGGCAGAAGGTAAGCAACCGCTTTTTTCATTACACGCGCCGACTTAACTACCTGAGGTAAGAACATTTTACCGCTTCCGAACAAATCTCCGACAATATTCATTCCATCCATGAGTGGACCTTCAATCACTTCAATTGGTCGGGCATATAATTTGCGACATTCCTCGACGTCTTCATCAATGAATTCTACCAATCCTTTGACCAAGGCATGACTCAAACGGTCTTGAACTGACGTGTTTCTCCAAGATAAATCTACTTCTTTTTTCTTTCCATCGCCTTTAACCGTTTCTGCTAGCTCTAAAAGTCGTTCAGTCGCATCTGGTCTGCGATTTAAAAGAACATCCTCAACGTGCGTCAATAACTCTGATTCGATGTCCGAATAGACTTCAAGCATCGTTGGGTTAACGATTCCCATATCCATTCCGTTTGAAATTGCGTGATAGAGAAAAGCGGCGTGCATCGCTTCACGAACTTTATTATTTCCCCGAAATGAAAAAGAAACATTTGATACTCCACCACTAACATGGGCACCGGACAAATTTTCACGAATCCATTTGGTAGCTCTGAAAAAATCGAGTGCGTTGTTGTTATGCTCTTCCATTCCTGTCGCGACGGGAAAAATGTTGGGGTCAAAAATGATGTCATCTTCCGGGAAATTGACTTTTTCAACAAGAATATCGTAGGAACGTTTACAAATTTCAATTCGACGCTCATACGAATCCGCTTGTCCAGCCTCATCGAAAGCCATAACGATCACTGCAGCGCCGTAGCGTTTGATTGTCTTTGCTTGCTTAATGAAATTTTCTTCTCCCTCCTTTAAGGAAATTGAATTGACAACTCCCTTTCCTTGGATGCATTTCAATCCAGCTTCAATGATTTCCCATTTTGAGCTATCAATCATAACAGGAACTCGAGCGATGTCCGGTTCAGATGCAATCAAATTCAGGAACTTCACCATGGCTTCTTTTCCATCAATCATTCCCTCGTCCATGTTAACATCGATTATTTGCGCTCCGCCTTCAACTTGATCCCTAGCAACAGCCAACGCTGCTTCAAAATCACCTTCCTTGATCATGCGTAAAAAGGCTTTCGATCCCGTCACATTGGTTCGCTCACCAACATTCACAAAATTGCTTTCTGGGGTAACTATTAATGGCTCGAGGCCGGAAAGTTTTAAAGACATTTTAGATAAAAGTTAAAATTTAAAAGTTAAGAGGTGGTAGAAATATTTAATTTCTTTTTAGCGGTTATTATACTACTCGACAGCATTTTTTTTAACTCAAACGCCTGATTATAAAGCATTTCAAATTCACGCTTTGTCAAATAATCAGAATCTTTCAAAAGCTCTAACCAATAAAGAGTTCCGTCACATTCTTTTAAAGAAATTGAAAGCTTATGAATAAAATCCCTTGAACTCTGAGCATATTGAGCTTCTCGAATATTAGCTCCAACAGAAGTTGATGATCTAACAAATTGTTTACTTAAAATAAATTCATGGTTTTTGAATAAAGTTTTGCAAATAAGCACTGAATCCAATGCAAATTGATAATTTTTTGCTTTTAAAATACTCTCTTTCATTAATTCTTTTATTCTTAATTTACTCAAAAAGTTTGAATATTTCTATAATGCATAGAATCAAATTACAACACTTAACTTTTATTTCTAAACTTTTAACTAACGGAGTTATATAATTTCCTCGGTTTGTAATTTTTCGACATCTCCGCAATCGCCCTGATATGATCGGGTGTCGTACCGCAGCAACCACCAATGATGTTAATCAGACCTTCATCTAAAAATTCCTTGATTTGAGCTGCCATTAACGCTGGAGTTTCGTCGTATTTCCCGAACTCGTTTGGAAGTCCTGCATTGGGATGGGCGCTAACCGCGAAAGGAGATTTATCATTCAAAATTTGCAAATATGGTCGCATCAAGTTGGCCCCAAGCGCACAATTTAATCCGATGCTTAGAAGAGGCATGTGCGACAAAGAAATCAAAAATGCTTCAGTTGTTTGGCCAGTTAATGTTCTTCCACTTTGATCGGTAATAGTACCTGAAACCATAAGCGGCAGTTTCTCGCCACGTTTTTCAAAAACCTTATCAATTGCGAATAATGCAGCTTTTGCATTGAGCGTATCAAAAATAGTTTCAACCAATAAAATATCCACTCCTCCGTCCATCAAGGCTTCTACTTGCTCTGAATAGGCATTTACCAATTCATCAAACGTAATTGCACGATATCCCGGATCGTTTACATCCGGCGAAATGGAGGCGGTACGGTTGGTTGGCCCAATTGAACCCGCAACGAATCGCGGTTTATCCGTAAATTCATCAGCTACCTCACGTGCGATTTTAGCTGAATCATAGTTAATTCGGTAAACCGCAGTTTCCAATCCATAATCGGCTTGTGCAATCCAAGTTCCGGAAAACGTATTCGTTTCCACAATATCTGCGCCTGCTTGGAAATACTGCCGATGAATATCTTTGATAATTTCCGGACGCGTGATTGATAACAAATCATTGTTTCCTTTAAGGGGCTTATCGTGCTTTTCAAAAGCACCTTCACGGAAATCAAATTCTTCCAACTTATGCCGTTGGATCATCGTGCCCATTGCACCATCAAGAATGAGTATTCTTTCTTTTAATAGTTCTTCTAAGTTTCTTTTCATAATTTTTGTTGAAACTTAAAGAAAGGGAAACAGAGAACTGTCAACTTATCTTTTCACGGTTGAAACCGTAATCGGAATTGGCACCTTTTCAGTTTTAGCTAGGTTGCCAAGGTTTCTTAGGGCCTGTCCCTCCACCTTTCTTTATAAGTTTATATAAATGAACGAGTGACAAATTTACAACTTTTATAATACCTAAAGAAAGAAAATGCCTTAAAACAAGTTATTTTTGACAAATTATTTCAAAATGAATTCACTGCTCAAAAGTTTTGGTTTTGCATTTCAAGGAATTAAATTTCTTTTGAAAAATGAAAGAAATTTCAAAATTCAATTTGTGGTATTTCTTTCGGTTATTATAATTGCTTTTTCTTTTCAAATTTCTAAATTTGAGTGGATTGCAGTTTTAGTTTGTTGTATGTCCGTGTTGTCTCTTGAAGGATTCAATACTTCAATTGAACGATTTTGTAATGAAAAAGAACCACATTTCGACCCGCGTATCAAGATCATTAAAGACACAGCAGCCGGGGCCGTTTTAGTTTCTTCCATTTTTTCAGTAATAATCGGTTTGATTGTTTTTTTACCCTATTTTCATAGACTGGTTGCTAATCTATAGCGCCTACCCGAAAGCTGTTTTACTGCATTTTTCATTTCAAGATTAAATAGAATTACGTTCATTTTTGAAGCACTTAGTTGAGTTTTAATAGAAAGCACATCCATATGAAGGTCACTCTGATTAGAAAGTATTTCCAAAATCATTTTTTCATATTCATCAAAGTGTTCAAACAGCATTTTTTGTTTTGGCTTTGGATCTTTGTGATGCCAATTCATGAAATTTAAAAATTCATTACCACAAGTTATGAGATGAGCCTTGTCTTTCTGAAGAAGTAGATTACATCCTTCAGAGTAGGGTCTATTAATGTCTCCTGGAAATGCAAAAACATCTCGGTTGTAATCATTTGCTAATTCAGCTGTTATCATGGATCCTCCCTTTGCTTTACTTTCAATGACGATGGTAGCATCTGCAATACCTGCAACAATTCGATTTCTCATTGGAAAATTCTCTCGATCAGGATTCGTTCCGATACCAAATTCAGTAAGTAATCCCCCTTGTTCTAACATTTTGATTGCCGTATTTTTATGTTTTGCTGGATAAATTCGATCTAATCCATGACCAAGAACTCCCAAAGTTGAAATACCATAATCAATGCACAAGCGATGAGCCGAAATATCGACACCATATGCCAAGCCACTTACAACAAGAACATTATTGTCAACAAATGATTGGATCAAATCATCCAGAATAAATGTTCCATAATCCGTTTGATTTCGAGTTCCTACAATGGAAACTATTTTCTCTTGGTTTAGATTTACATTTCCCTTGGAAAATAGAATCATCGGTTGATCCGGACATTGTTTTAAACGACGTGGATAGTCTGAATCAAGAAAAAAATGGGTTTTGATTTCATGTTTTTGATTGAATAGAAATTGTCTTTCGGCTTCCTTCAAGGCATCTTCTCGATTTAAATTCTGAATGACTGATTTGGCAATTCCTGTTCTAAGGAAAATTTCTTTTGGTTTCAAAGAGAAAAACTCCTCTGTGGAGCCTATTTTAGCTATTATTTGAGCGCCACGATGAGGGCCAATTCCATGTAAATTCGAAAAAGCAATTTTGAAAATTTCGTTGGATGTTTCCATTTTTTTTATAGTTTCGTTTTATTAAGTTAGGAAATTTTATTCGATTATTTTTCATGTTAAAACTGTTTTTTGCGACTTTTCTGTCGTTTCCACTTGTGCTTTTTTCCCAAATTAAAGGTGTTATTTTAGACGAAAAAAATCAAGAACCAATTGTTGGAGCAAAAATAACGTTGTCATCAGGACAAAAAGTTCAAACCAACGTAACCGGTGAATTTGTCATTGTTCCTAATGGCTATCCGGTTCAATTGTACACATCCATGATGGGATATGTCGATGATTCCATTTTTATTACGAAAGATACCGTTTTTACGAAGTATTTAATTATTGAATCCATTCAAATCAAAACAGTTGTTGTAACTGCAGGAAGGCGGTCGCAGGAAATTGAAGAAGTTCCTATCTCCATGGAAATTATTAAACCTGAATTAATCAATAATAAAGGATTGAGCAATTTAGAACAAGCTGTAGATCAAACTCCGGGGGTTTACGCAATGGATGGTCAGGTAAGTATCCGAGGTGGCGGTGGATATGCGTATGGCGCTGGAAGTCGTGTTATGCTTCTTTGGAATGGAGTCCCTATGTTATCGCCAGATATTGGCGATGTAAAGTGGAATGCTGTTCCTATGGAACAAGCCTCTCAAATTGAAGTTTTAAAAGGAGCATCCTCTGTTCTATATGGCAGCGGTGCATTAAATGGAATTATATCCTTAACCGAAAAAGAGCCTCCTATTCAGGGAAAATTAACGTTTAAGGCACAGTCCGGAATCTATGACAATCCGCGAAGAAGTTCATTAAAATGGTGGAACAAAAATCCTACATTTCATCTTGTTGATATCTATGGCGGAAAGGCATTTAAACGAGTAGGAGCCTCGATTGGTGCAAATATGTATTTAGATTCTGGATACAGGCAGGGTGAAAGTGAAAAGCGTTTTCGAATCAACGGCTCGATTTATTATCGGCCGGAGAAATTGACAAAATTCAAGGCAGGAATCAGTTATAATTTTCAGTATCAAGATGTAAACATGTTTATTCTTTGGAAAAATGACACAAACTGTTATCAACCACAAGAGGGCACTTTGAATCGCCAAAAAGCGATTCGATTCAATGTAGACCCTTACTTTAAGTATATTGATGCAAAGAATAACAAACACTTTTTAAGAACACGATATTACCTTGTGACTACAGGAAATAACCAAAACTACAAGGATGCATCATTTGCTCAGCTTTTCTATACAGATTATCAGTTTCAAAAAAAATTGTATGCTGGGGTCAATTTAACAGCAGGAGCCATGGCAAATATTGGCACTGTTAAAAGTTGGGTGTTTCAAGATCACATTTCTCAAAATTATGCTGCCTATTCTCAAGTTGAAGCAAATTTTAAAAAACTCGATTTAACGGCAGGAATGCGTTTAGAGTATTATCAATTAGACACCATGCAAATGGATTCGAGGTATGAATATTTAGATTCACTTTACATTCCGGTTTATCCCGTTTTTAGAATGGGAGCCCATTATGCACTGAATAAAATGTCACACCTGCGAATGTCCCTCGGACAGGGAGTTCGCTTTCCCTCAATAGCGGAGCGCTTCGTTTCAACGTCAGTTGGGGGATTAGTAATATTTAAGAATCCAAATTTACAGCCAGAAAAAGGTTGGTCTGGTGAAATTGGATACAAACAAATTGTAGGCATCGGAAAAGAATGGAAAGGTTACTTAGATCTAGCTGCTTTTATCAATGAGTATAGCAATATGACCGAATTTACTTTTGGCGTGTACAATCCTTTGACCGGCAACAAATTAAATTGGTTGGGTGCCGGGGCTACAACACCTGAGGATTCGGCTATTTGGAATAACTTAGTGGAGCAAGGAGTGGGTATCGCACAATGTGTAGGCTTTAGGGCAACAAACGCCGAACGAGCAAGGATTTCCGGTGTCGAATTTGCTTTTAATAGCCAAGGTCATATCGGCCCGATTGAGGTTACTTCGCTTCTTGGTTACACTTATATGAATCCAATTAGTTTAAATACAGACCCTGAATATAAACAAACCTTTTCCGATACGAGTACTAATATCTTGAAGTACCGCTTTCGACATATGGCAAAATCAGATATTCAATTGGGATATAAAAATTTTGAGTTGGGTTTTTCTACACGTTACAATAGTTTGATGGTCAACATTGACAAAGTATTTGAGGAATCAATCGGAACACAAGAAATACTTCCAGGATTAAAGGAATATAGAGAAAACAATGAAAAAGGAGCTTTTGTTGTAGATTTCCGATTAGCCTATTCTATTCAGAAACAATATCGTTTCAATTTTATCATTAATAACTTATTTAACGCTGAATACGCCTCTCGACCAGGTGATATTCAACCTCCTCGCAATTTTATCTTACAATTTCAGTATAATTTGTAGTAGAAAGATTGTAAGAATTAAAAAAAATCTGCTAATATTGAAACCTAAACCATTGCTTATGAAAGGAAAGATTATTCTCTCTTGCATCTTCTTGTTGCCTATATTTTTATTTGCTCAGGTAAAAGGAGTTGTTGTTGATCGTGCGAATAATTCACCGCTTATTGGGGCAAAATTAATTGCCTCTGATGGAAATAAGACGCTTTCCGATTATGAGGGGAAATTTGATTTAGAATGCAAAAAGTTTCCTGTAACAATTGTAGTTAGTTTACTTCAATATGTTTCTGACACGATTACTGTCGATAAATCAGGTGAGATAACAATCAAATTAGGTGAGCCTGAAAAGGATTTAGACATGGTGGTAGTATCAGCCGGTAGAAGAAAACAAGCGATTGAAGAGGTTCCTGTCTCTATGGAAATTATCCGTCCGCAGTTAATTGACAATAAAGGGATCACTGATTTGGAGCAAGCCGTTGATCAAACTCCTGGAGTATATACAATGGATGGTCAGGTCAGCATCCGAGGAGGATCCGGTTTTGCATATGGGGCAGGAAGTCGTGTTTTATTGCTTTGGAACGGTATGCCACTATTATCTGGTTACGCGGGTGATACGCAATGGAATTCCATTCCTATGGAACAGGCATCACAAATTGAAGTAATGAAGGGTGCTTCTTCCGTTTTATATGGAAGTGGAGCTTTAAATGGAGTAATTGCACTTTCTGAAAAAGAACCTGGATTAAAACCTGAAACCAAAGTGAAAATCATGGGCGGATTTTATGATAATCCCCGAAGAGAATCGTTGAAATGGTGGTCAAAAACCCCGATGTTTCAGCAAATTGAAGCATATCGCGGTCAAATGTTCAAGAAGACGGGTTACACCATCTCAACCACTTTATTTCACAACGATGGATACCGTCAAGGGGAAACGGAATACCGTGGACGTGTGAGCGGAACTGTTTACTTGTTGCCACAAAAAATCAATCGCTTGAAGGCAGGAATTGGTTATAATTTCCAAATGCAAAAGACGGGTAATTTCTTGATTTGGCAAAGTGATACATCCGGATATATTCCGAGTGGTGGCGCAGATACGAGTAAAGCAGAGTCCACTTTAACCTATAATTTGGGTCAACGTTTGTTCATAGATCCCTACATCAAATACATCGATAAAAAAAATAATAAGCATAGCTTAAAAACGCGCATGTATTATGCTCACAATGGAAATATTAACAATCCTAGTCAAAGTAATGGAGCTATTATTTATTTTACCGACTACCAATTTCAAAAACAATTTGGAACAGCTATAACATTGACATCCGGAATTTCAAACATTTACAATGTTGTTACTTCGAGGCTTTTTGGTAATCACACTTCCAACAACGTGGCGGTTTATACCCAATACGAGCATCATATTGGCAAGTTGGACATCAGTGCAGGTTTGCGTTTGGAACATTTTCAAATGGATGGTCAAACAGGAGATTCGGATTTCATGTTGAACAAAAAAGACTCTGTGACTCTTCCTTTTTACCCTATTTTGCGCACAGGTTTCCATTATGAAATTGCCAAATACACGCACTTAAGAGCCTCCATTGGACAAGGAATTCGTTATCCTTCAGTAGCGGAACGTTTCACTCAAACCTCGGTTGGTGCATTAAATATCTTTCCCAACTCATCCTTACGTCCGGAAATCGGATGGGCTGCTGAGCTTGGCATCAAACAAGGAGTTAAAATTGGAGAATGGAAAGGAATGATAGACGTTGCAGGTTTTATAAATCAGTATAACAATATGATGGAATTCTCATTCATTTATTTTAATCCGTTAACCCAAAAACCACTTGACCCTGTAAATCCAAGTCCTGAGGACATTCAATTTTTAACTGGCGGGAATTATAACGTTAAAGAATGGGTCGGGTTTCAGGCTCAAAATGTTGAAACTGCTCGAATTACTGGGATTGATTTTTCGTTTAATAGTATGGGTAAAATTGGTGAGGTAGAACTTATTTCATTGATTGGTTATACATACATGAATCCCATTGGTCTCAATAATAGTACACAATACATGGGTACCTATTCTGATACCACCACAAACATGTTGAAATATCGATTTAATCATTTAGCAAAAGCTGATGTAGAAGCAAACTACAGAGGTTACAGTTTGGGATTTTCCATGAGATATAATAGTTTTATGAGAAATATAGACCGTATTTTCGAGGAAGATGCTGATCCCGCAGTGAATAGCGAAGTGTATATTCTTCCTGGATTGAAACAATATCGCCAAAAATACAACCAAGGAAATTTAGTTTTTGATGTTCGTCTTGGTTATAAAATCAACGAAAACTTCCGTGTTGGGCTAATTGCAAATAATGTTTTCAATGCAGAATATTCGAGCAGACCGGGTGATATTCAGCCTCCGAGAAACTTCATGGCTCAACTTCAAATGAAATTCTAATGCGCGTTTTGGGGATTATTCCGGCTCGATTTGGTTCAACGCGTTTTCCGGGAAAACCATTAATTGACTTGAAGGGTAAATCCATGATTCAGCGCGTTTATGAGGGCGTCAAAAAGTCGAAATTAATCTCAGATTTAATCGTTGCTACAGACGACACAAGGATACTTCAAGAAGCAGAGCGATTTGGCGGCAAGGCTGAAATGACCTCTGATAAGCATCCATCCGGGACAGACCGTTGTGCCGAGGTTTTAAGTCGAAACAGGGATTATGATTTGGTAATCAATATTCAAGGAGATGAACCGCTTGTAGACTTTCGTCAACTAGATGCGCTAATCGAAGCATTTCAGGATCCCTCAGTACAAATTGTAACTCTTGCAACAGAAAATAGTACGGAGGAGGATTTGCAAAATCCGAATCGAATAAAAGTAGTTACTGATAAATCTAACAATGCCATTTATTTTAGTCGGAGCGCCATTCCAAACTCAATGAATTTTTCAGGAAACGCGTTGGAGGCTTTTCCTTTTCTCCGCCATATTGGGTTGTACGCATACCGAAGCGATGTTTTAATGCAAATTACCAAATTGGAACCCACTCAACTCGAAAAAATAGAATCACTGGAGCAATTACGATGGCTGTATCACGAATTTAAAATAAGAGTTGTCAAAACAGAGATTGAAACACCAAACATTGATGTTCCGGAAGATGTTGATAAGGTCTTGGCCTGTTTGTAACTTACTTGCTCATTTTCCGAAACTTTTGTAATTTTGAATCAATGATAACCATTGAAGAAATACTAATTGACCTTTTGTTACACCATTCATGTGTTATAATTCCTAAATTCGGAGGGTTTGTAACTCGTCAAACTTCGTCTAAAATCGATTTGGAAAGGAATTTAGTAACTCCTCCTTCAAAACAGTTGCTGTTCAATAAACACCTGATTGCAAATGACGGTCTTTTAGTGAATGAACTGGCCAATAAAAATAAATTGTCATTCCAAGAGTCCGAAAGCCACATTGCCTCGTTCGTTGGAGAAATCAATCAGCAACTAAAAATTAAGAAGCAATTTCAGCTTCAAAAAATAGGAATCTTTCATTTAGATACTGAAGGAAATATAAATTTTGAACAAGATCGTTATTTCAACTTTTTGTTAAGTGCTTATGGGCTTAGTTCCGTTCAATTTGTTTCCAAATCAAAAGTTGAAAAGATAGAAGTTGAGGTTGATAAAGAGACTGAGACACCGATAATTCCAATTGAACAAGGGAAAAGTAGTTTTTGGAAATATGCTGTCGCGGCATGTCTGATGCCAATCGCGTTCTATTCCATTTGGATTCCTACAAGGTCGAATGTTATTGAATCCGGCTTGATTTCTCATAAAGATTTTAATCCATTTTATAAACAACAATCCGGTAGCTACAGTAAAAAGCCTTTGGAGTTTTCAAAGGAAATACAACCAAAATCTTTCGAGGAAAAAATAAGTAAAATTCCAAATTCTTATTTTGCAAGTTTCCAAGTTGACGCTAACCAAGCGCTAACTATTCGCATGGAGGAAAAGAGTGCACCTGAGCCAATTTCTATTGAGGAGTCTATTCCCAAACAAACAGTTCAAAATATTCAATTTCAGGTTACAAATGATTCAAAAAACTACCAATACGTTTTAGGTTGCTTTGCAAACCCTTCGAATGCTGATAATCTATTCAATAAATTGAAATCTGCTGGTTTTAAAGTTAATAAGTCTACGTCAGGTTCTTTGATTCGCGTAAGTATCGGATCAACTGACGATATGGACTCACTTCAACAAGCTATTTCCAAAGCCAATAGTTTGGGCTATCAGGGTTGGGTTTTAAAAAATTAAATCATGAGTTTTATATTAAAGACGCTACTGTTTCTGTTTTCAATCAGTGCATGTTTTCTTTATGCGCAAACAACGAATGTGGCGGGCAGCAAGTATCAATTTACAAAAATCTATAACTACGATCCGTCTCCTGTTCTTAGTCAAGGCAAAACATCTACTTGTTGGAGTTTTTCATGTTTGAGTTTTTTGGAATCTGAATTGATGCGTTTGGGAAAACCAGCTGTTAATTTATCTGAAATGTACATTGTCCGTAAAGCTTATGAATTAAAGGCAGAAAAGTATATCCGAATGGATGGAAAAATTAACTTCGGTCAGGGGGGCGCTTTTCACGATATTCCTCTAGTTATAAAGAATTTTGGTATTGTTCCCAATGATATCTATAATGGGAATTACAACAGCGATAGGGGCTATAACCATGATGCATTGTTTTCGGAATTAGAAACATTCATGAGTGGTGTATTGGCTAATATTTCGATTCCGGAAGGATTAGATTTAAAATGGAAAACAACTTTACATGGATTATTGGATAAAAATTTAGGCAAGGATTTAAACGAATTTCAGTGGGAAGGTAAAAAATATACTCCGAAGAGTTATGCCTCTTCATTGGGATTGAATATGGATAATTATGTTTCCATAACATCGTTCACAAATCACCCAATGTATCAAAAATGCTTGTTGGAAATTCCTGACAATTGGGCCTGGGGGGAAAGTTACAATGTTTCATTGGATGATTTGTTTTCAGTAACTGAACAAGCGCTGAAAAATGGTTTCACAGTTGCTTGGGGTGCTGATGTCTCGGAGAAAGGATTTAGTTTTAAAAATGGATTGGCAATTGTTCCGGAAAATTCAAACCAAATAGAAGTGAATGGCCAAGACAATAAAGGCTTCAATGATGCAGGAGCAGATCGTTCGGGAAATCAATTTACTAGTCCGGGTAAAGAGCTAATAATAACTCCAGAGATTCGACAACTGGCATATGATAACAAAACGACAACAGATGACCATGGCATGCATATCGTTGGTTTATTCAAAGACCAAAATGGGACAAAATACTTTTTGGTAAAAAACTCTTGGGGAACAAACAATTATCCGAAGGGTTTTCTTTATGTTTCCGAGCATTATTTTCGTTACAAAACAATCAATGTTTACTTGCACAAAGAGGCACTTGGCAATGAATTAAAATCAAAACTTAATATCAAATAGTATCATTATGAAATCATTTTATGCATATGCAGGACTTGTTTTTATTATATTGACTTCCTGCAAAAAGAAATGGGATAACGATCAATCGGCATTAGTCAATTTGAAAATCGAAAATGCTTTTGATGAAATGACAAATATTTCGGATCAAGCGGTTACCGGAACCATGGTTTACTATAAAAGTGGGAAGATAATCCTAGGTGATGTTTTAAAACCGAATTCGATTGAAAAAACGCCTTGCAGTGTTATAATAACTCATGATACCACATCAAATCCTAAGGTGTTAACGGTTGACTACGGCACATCCAATTGTGATTGTAACGATGGGAAAACAAGAAGAGGTAAAATTATTACAATTTATACGGGCGCATATTTGGCTCCTGGGACTGTCATTACTCATACGACTGAAAATTATTATGTGAATGACATCAAGATTGATGGAACAAAAACAGTAACAAATATGGGGTTTAACAATAATGGTCAACCTTATTTTAACGTTCAGATTGATGGTCAAGCTACTTTAACATCCGGTAATGTGGTTGATTACACTTCAACTCGGGTTCGAACATGGAATTCTGGATTTACAACACCACTCAACCGATTAGACGATGTTTACGATATTTCCGGAAATGCTACAGCGGTTTATTCAACTGGTGGTGGATACAATGCTAATACAACGACTCCTGTTCGGGTACAAGTAGGTTGTAGCTTTCCAACACAAGGAGTTATTGAAATGACTCCGGTAAATAAAGCAACAAGAACGATAAACTACGGAAATGGTACTTGTGATGCGCAATTTACAGTCACCGTTAATGGAAATACCTTTAACTTTAGTTGGTAGAACTATTATATAATCTCTAAAGATTCCTAAACGAGAAACAAACAGCTTATCAAGATTTAAAAAAGTACAAGGAGGAAAAAAGTATGCACCTATGTTTCGTCTGTTTTCCTTATTTTCTTGAACTTGAATCGGGAAAAAATGTATTTTTTTGCCATAGTGTTGCAAATATAATCGGAACAAAAAATGCATCAAATTAATCTGCCCAAACCATCCATCTGTTGTTGTGCTGCAATCAACTAATGCACGGAAACAAAATATAGCCTCTAAAAAGGATAATTATTACCTTTACATTTAAAATTGTAAAATGGGATGTGCTTCATGCAGTAGTGGTGGTGGAACCCCTCGGGGTTGTAAAAACAACGGAACTTGTAGTTCAGGTGGATGCAATAAGTTAGAAGTTTACGATTGGCTTGCGAACATTGCTCTTCCGGCCGGACAGGCAATCTATGATATCGTTGAGGTTAGGTTTAAAAATTCAAGAAAGAGTTTTTTTAGAAATGCTGATGGTCTTTCTTTACAAATTGGAGATGTCGTGGTGGTTGAAATGTCACCAGGCTACGATGTTGGTGTCGTATCCGTAGTTGGGGAATTAGCCCGAATTCAAGTTCGTAAAAAAGCGCCGAATTTGAAGCCCATGGAAACACGAAAAATCCTTCGAATTGCCAACCAAGAAGAAATTGATAAATGGATTAAAGGTCGCTCTTTAGAGAAAGACCTGATGTATAAAGCCCGAACCTTGGCTTTAAATTTAAACATGGAAATGAAAATTTCTGATGTAGAATACCAAGGGGATCTATCTAAAGCAACATTTTATTACACAGCTGAGGGTCGAGTTGATTTCAGGCAATTGATTAAGGACATGGCCGATGAGTTCAAAGTCCGAATTGAAATGCGCCAAATTGGATCTAGACAAGAATCATCGCGCTTGGGAGGAATTGGTTCATGTGGACGTGAACTTTGTTGTACGACTTGGTTAACAGATTTCCGCTCAGTTTCAACTTCTGCCGCTCGTTACCAGCAACTATCATTGAACCCTCAAAAATTGGCAGGACAATGTGGTAAATTAAAGTGTTGTTTGAATTATGAATTAGACATGTATCTCGACGCTATAAAGTCATTCCCAAAACCTGAAACGAGGCTTCAAACCGAAAAAGGAGATGCTTTTCACTTTAAAACGGATGTTTTCAAACGATTGATGTGGTATGGTTACCAAGGTGAAAATGGACTGATTGCCTTAGCGCCTGAACGCGTTAAAGAAATCGCGAAAATGAACAAAGAGGGTGTGAAACCCAAAGATCTCAAAGATTTTGAAATTTCAGAGAAAAAAGAAGTAGAGGTTGGTTACACAAATGTGGTAGGACAAGACAGTTTAAATCGTTTTGAAAAAAACTTCAACAAATCAAAGAATCAAAATCGTAAGAAAAAGAAAAATAGAAATAACCCAGGAAATAAAAGCAATCCCGTAAGTTGATGAGATACGTTCTTCTTTTAACGATTCCACTTTTTTTCTTTGCAAGTTGCGAGGACAGGGCTTATTATCAAAAATCGTTTGGTTTCAAAAATAACCTGTGGAGTCAAGACGTAAAACCTAAATTCGAAGTTGAATTTCAGGATACTACAAAACTTTATGATTTCGTTTTAACATTGCGAACAACGATAGATTACAAATACAGCAATCTTTGGATTTTCCTAAATTCCACTCCTCCGGTTGGTGAATCCGTGCGCGAACCGTATGAAATAAAAACAACCTTTCCCGATGGAAGTTGGATAGGTAAGGAAACAGGAACGATCGTTGAACATCAATTAGTTTTCAAACGTCGTCGATTACCGTTCAAAGGGAAATATAAGTTTGTAATTGAGCAAGCCATTACTGAAAAAACGGTGGATGAAGTACTTGACATTTCCCTGCGAATTGAAGAGGTAAAGAAATAATATGCGTTTCAGATTACTTTCCAATGAAGAGCTTCAACATTTGGAATCGGAGTTTAAACATTTTTTAATTGTAAATCACATTCATGCTGATGACTGGACGAAACTGAACCAAACTGAACCTGAAAAAGCTGTTGCTCTGGTAGAATTATTCAGTGATACCGTGCTTTTGAAAGTTTATGAGAAAATTGATTACATGGAGTTTCGGTCTAAATTTTTATTCTCGGTTTATCGAATTCTTCCCGAAAAGATTCAAGCGATTCACGTCAAGTCGGAGGATGGAACAATCTCTTTGGAAAATGACAATGAAATTTCACATGCTATAAATTCATCGGCTTCAAAACTAGCAATTTATCGAGCGGAAAAGAAGGTTAATCCATTTAAAGAAGACGAAGTTCATCGCTTAGCAGAACAAGGTTGTATGAAATCAACTGACAGTGCTTGGAAGCAATTCGATGAATTAATTAAAACATCAGCATAGCCAAACCGCAGCCAATCAAAATACTGATGAGTTTCAGTAAGTTGAACTTGTGGTTCTCAGATGTTTCAAAAATAATGGTGGTTGAAATATGTAGAAACATTCCCACTACTATCGCTAGAATGATATGAATATCAATACCAATTTGTTCCGATGAAATTTGAAATCCAAGAATTACACCAATCGGATTCATCGCTGCAAAAAGCAATAAAACAAGCCACGCTTTCACTTGCGATAAATTCGTGTTAATAAGCAAGGTCATGAGGGCAATCGAAACAGGAATTTGATGAAAAATTATTCCCCAGAAAAGTGAACCGTGTTCGTGTGAATGATTAGAGATAATACCAGCAAATTGATTTCCCAAAGGAATCCCTTCAATAATGGAATGAACTGAAAGAGAAAGAAACAAAACCCATGGCAATGCCTGACCTTTGTGAACGTGCACGTGACCGTGTTCGATTCCACCTGAGAAATATTCCAAGATCAATTGAATTAAAAATCCCAGTAGGATGAACAAACCGACCTGTGTTCCTTCGTCTCGATAAATATCCGGTAACAAGTGCTGAAAAATAATGGCCAACAAAAATCCACCACTGAAAGCAAGCGAAAGTTTAATGAATTGACTTTTATTGGTCGCTTGGAGGTAACTAACAACGAGTCCGCCTGAAATGACGGATAAGAACAGGCCAATAAAAACGAAGGTCAAACTCATTATTTTCGCTGCGCAATGATAATTAATCGATCCGAAGTTGAAGCATCAAATGGATTTAAATCAAAGCTGCCAAAGGTATGAAGAATTCGGAATTTCTCGGCAAGTAAAGCCTCAAAGTCATTTAATTTCAATGCCTGAACACGCTCTGTGAAATCAAATTTTTCTCCTTGATCTTCAAACTGAATGCGTTTAAAGATGTGTTTTTCATCGCATTGACGCGTGATGTGAAAGGTGAGGTTGTCGACAGTTTTCTCTTCCTTCGTAACCAAATTCGCAATCACTTTTTCTGCATTCATGAAATCAATTACCAAGATGCCGTTGGGATTCAGTATTTCGGCAATCGCGCTACAAACTCGCTCATTGTCAGTAGTTTCATCGAAATAGCCAAAACTCGTGAACAGATTGAAAACTGTATCAAAAGTCTTTCCCTGAATCGGCTCACGCATGTCATGCACTTGAAAATCCAAATGTTTATTTTTCATCTCCGAAGCAATCGAAATGCTATTCGTGGATAAATCAACACCTAAGACGTCGTATCCAAATTCATTGAGCGTTTTCGCGTGGCGTCCTTTACCGCAGGCTAAATCTAGCAGTTTGGCGTTTTTATCTAATTTCAAAAAATCCAACAAATTGGAAATGAATAGTTTCGCCTCATCCTCATTGCGATTATTATACAATTGATGATAATAACTTGTATCGAACCAACTCGCAAACCATTCTTTTTGTTCCATATTGTAAAGTTACGAATGATTTTGGTCAGTAGGAGCTAACGGATCACTTCAAGACCTTCTTCAACATCTCCTTTAGATGAGCAACTTCTTCTTTTAAAATATCAATTTGATCTTGGTATAATTTGCGTTCGTTTTCCGAAATCGAGTTGTTAATGTCTCCAAAAACATTCCCACCATTTTGATTATTCATAACATTGAAAACCATTGATTCATTGAAGGTAATAACATCCTCCGGTTTCATTCCTAAGACACTGGAGATTTTCTCTAGTCTTCCATAGGTTACTTCGGATTCTCCCAATTCCATTTTGGAATAAGCACTTTGTGTCACACCCAACTCATGCGCCATGTGCGATTGAGTTAAATTTTTCAGTTCTCGTAATTTCTTGATTTTCTGACCGATGTGCATTGTGCGGAGATCCATAGCTACATTGTTTATGAAGCAAAGATAGGGATTTATGAGGAATGTTGCTTGATTAATAAGTATGGAATAGTTAAGAGACTAACGAGAAAATAGAGTGAGAGTGAGAGTGAGAATGAGAGTGAGAATGAGAATGAGAATGAGAGTGAGAATGAGAATGAGAATGAGAATGAGAATGAGAGTGAGAATGAGAATGAGAATGAGAATGAGAATGAGAATCCAGAGTTGATTTCGTCTCTAGAAAATATGAAAGAGAAGATAATATCATTTCAAAACGTGCCAAAATGTTTAAATTATGTTTGTTTTGGCACAATTATAGATTTTTATAAGTGTTACATTTGTTGTGTCATTCATCCGCTGTAAACAAACAATCGGCATTCAAATTTTTTGTTAAAATGGCTGAGCTAAACTCATTTTTATTTGCTCCCCAGGTGCTAATCATGACAGTTTGTAGCGATTTTTTTGTCCGTGTAGAATTTCGGAATTCATTTTCTTTTTTTCGGAGCTTTTGCAAGTATTCTTCATTAATTGAAATTTCATCATTACTAAATTTAATCTCGCATAAATTAACAATGTTATCATCGCGATCAATCACCAGGTCAATTTGCGCATTTGCATTGCTCCAAGCATAATTTTCAGATTTTATTTGATCACATTTAAGTGCTTTTTTTAATGCAAAGGTGTGTTTTAGACAAATTGTTTCAAAAGCATAGCCGCACCAAGTAATGTATTCTTGTTTTTGATAAACGTCGGTCCATTTGGAACCTTTGTGTTTTTTCATAAATTGTAGGTAAAACAAACAAAATTCATCATAGATTTTATAAAGTGTGGTTTTTCTATTTGCATAATAAGCCTGGTATTTTAAAACAAATCCGGAATTAATTAAATCATCCAATGAATCTGAAAATCTTCCGCCAGATGAAATTTGAAGTTCTTGTAAGAGTGTTTCTCTTCGGATTCCTCGCTTATTGTTTTTTGATAACGCAATCATGATTTGATGATGGTAGGAGTTTTCCTCAAACAACGATTTAAAAACTTCCTCAAATTCATTTTCTAAATAGGCCCCATCTTGAAAACACATTCGATCTATGGCC
>JBIIVA010000137.1:0-7040 GCA_044339705.1 Crocinitomicaceae bacterium | reverse complement strand
ATTTTATTAACATCCAATTCCTATTATCTAATTTTGTGCGGTTATGAAACAAAATCGAATAGCTATTTTCATTTCCGGAAGAGGAACTAATGCGCTTAACTTGTCTCGTTATTTTCAAAATCATCAAAAAGTCGAAATAGCCTTAATATTTTCCACACGTCCAAATGAAATTGTTCAAAATTTCGCTGATGATTTCAAG
Source organism: Crocinitomicaceae bacterium (assembly GCA_044339705.1). Taxonomy (GTDB): domain Bacteria; phylum Bacteroidota; class Bacteroidia; order Flavobacteriales_D; family Crocinitomicaceae; genus UBA952. The sequence continues at coordinate 6,841 of JBIIVA010000137.1, read as the reverse complement.
GTACCATTCGTTCTTTCGTGTAATTCGACTGAATCAAACTGGCAGGATTCGGCACTTAGTGCTTGTCGAGATTATCAGATTGATTTTATTGTTTTGGCTGGTTTCTTAAAGAAAATCACACCCATATTTGTTGAACACTATTCCAATCGCATAGTGAATATTCATCCATCTCTATTACCTAAATTTGGTGGGAAAGGCATGTATGGCAAGTATGTTCATGAAGCGGTAGTGGCGGCTGGCGAGAAAAAATCAGGGATTACCATTCATTATGTAAATGAAGAGTTTGACAAGGGAAAAATCATCGCTCAATTTGAAATTGAACTAACCAAAAACGAAACTCCTGAGTCTTTAGCAAATAAAATTCATGCACTCGAAATGGAGCATTTTCCTAAGGTACTCGAGGAATTACTTTTTGAGCGTTACTGAATTGCCTTTTCAAGCAAGTTTCCGAACCACCAACAATCTTCAAATGAATTGTAGAGTGGGGCAGGGGCAACACGAATGACGTTTGGTTCGCGCCAATCCGCTACAACACCCAAATCACTGAGTGCATCAAACAGAGCCCTTCCCTGACCTAGAGCCATCATAGAAAGCTGAGCCCCTCTTTGTTTTTTATCTCGTGGAGTAATCAATTGAAATGTACATTTTTCTTTGTTTCGTTCCGAAATAGAATCAATTACAAACTCCAAGTAAGCCGTCATTAAATCACGTTTTGTGCCGATTGCTTCCATTCCTGCTTCATCGAAAATATCTACTGAGGCTAAGTGTGCCGCCATGCCAAGTACAGGGGCATTACTCAACTGCCATCCTTCTGCGCCCGGCATCGGTTGAAACCCAGGTTCCATTAGGAAACGTTTTTCTTTATTGTAACCCCACCAACCGGCAAATCTTGGCAAATCTGGATTGTTGGCATGACGTTCATGAACAAACATTCCAGAAACTCCACCTGGCGAGGAATTTAAGTATTTGTAACCACACCAAGCAGCGAAGTCAACTCCCCATTCATTTAGTTTTAGGTTGATGTTTCCGGCAGCATGTGCCAAATCAAAACCAACTATAGCCCCAACTTTCTGTCCGGCTTTGGTAATGGTTCCCATATCGAAAAGCTGACCGGTGTAGTAATTCACCCCACCAATCATCACCAAAGCTAATTCATCACCCAATTCTTCAATTTTTGAGAGAATGTCTTCTATTCTAATGAGTTGTTCTCCTTCTCTTGGGCCAACTTCTACTAAATGATCCATTGATAATCCATGAAATTTCACTTGTGACTCTAAGGCGTATTGATCACTTGGAAATGCCTTTGTCTCACAAAGTATTTTGGTTCGTTTTCCTTGAGGTCGATAAAAAGACACCATTAATAAGTGAAGATTGGTCGTTAACGAATGTGTTACAACAACTTCAATCGGCTTGGCGCCAACGATTCTTGCAACTTTTTCAGTCAAATTTTCATGATAGGAATACCATGGTCTTCTTGAAAGGAAATGACCTTCAACACCAAATTTTGCCCAATCATCTAATTCTTCTTGAATATAGTTGGAGGTGGATTTAGGCTGTAGTCCTAATGAATTCCCTGTGAAATAACGAATTTCATTTTTGTGAAATGTAGGAAAATGAAATTTATCTCGAAATGAACGCAATGGATCTACTTGATCTAAGCTTTGAGCAAATGCTAAGGTATTTTCAAACTGCATAAACGTGTATTATTGCTAAATTTGTTTTTTCGGCACAAATATAAACTTTTAAAAAATGATGATACAAGAAGGAATCGACCGATCCATTTCCAATGAATTGTTTCAAGAATCCAAAAACTACTTTCCGGGCGGTGTAAATTCTCCGGTTAGAGCGTTCAAGTCAGTCGGTGGCTCGCCATTGTTCATCAAAAAAGGGGATGGTCCATACATTTGGGATGAGGACGGAAATAAATTCATCGATTTTTGTTGCAGTTGGGGCCCTCTGATTCTTGGCCACAATGATCCTAATGTATTTGATTCGATTGTTGAAACGTTGAAAAATGGTTCCAGTTTTGGCGCTCCAACGCGAAAAGAAAACGAATTAGCTTCTTTTATTTTGGAGCGAATTCCGTTTATTGATAAACTTAGATTTGTAAGTTCTGGGACCGAGGCAGTTATGTCAGCCATTCGTTTGGCAAGAGGCTACACCGGGAAAAATAAAATTGTCAAATTTGATGGTTGTTATCACGGTCACGTAGATGCGCTTCTTGTTAATGCGGGAAGCGGATTAGCAACATTCGGAACTTCATCGAGTGCCGGAGTTCCTGAGGCTTTTGCTCAAGAAACATTGGTTCTTCCTTTAAACGACCTTGAGGCGTTAAAATCATGTTTTGATGAATATGGGAAAGTTATCGCATGTGTAATCATAGAGCCAGTTCCGGCCAATAATGGACTTCTTTTACAAGATAATTCTTTTTTAAATGGATTAAGGGCTTTGTGTACAGAGCACAATATTCTACTCATTTTTGATGAAGTCATTTCTGGTTTTCGTGTAGCATTTGGAGGTGCAGCGGAATTGTATGGGATTTATCCCGATATCGTAACTTATGGAAAAATAATCGGTGGTGGACTTCCCGTTGGAGCTTATGGAGCTCGAAAAGAAATAATGCAATTTGTTTCACCCGACGGGCCGGTTTATCAAGCTGGAACACTTTCTGGTAATCCGGTTGCTATGGCTGCAGGACTTGCTCAGCTCAAACAGTGCTCAAGAAAAGAATTTTATCGTGAAATAGCAACTTTAACAACTGAGTTTATTGAGGATGTCAATTCATTTTGTATCCAATACGACTATCCGTTAGAGTTAGTTTCTATTGGTTCTATTTTCTGGTTTTCATTCAACGGTAAAAAACGCATATTAAAGGCTAATCAGATTGATCCTGATATGACCAACTTTAACAAACTTCATCATTATTTATTGAATCAGGGCGTTTATCTCGGTCCAAGTGGTTATGAAGTTGGCTTTATTTCAACTAAGCACAACTCTGAAATCCTGAAAGTAGCCTCCGATCATATTAAAGAGGGAATAAAAACACTTTTTAACAATTGAAATTCATATACTTAATGTTTTTTTGACAAAAAGGTTTTTTCTGATCGAATAATTCAGTAATTTTGTCGTTGGCCTAAATATTTTGGTCTATTTTTATTAACCGATTTATTACTTTGATTATGCAGCACAAAGGAGAAATCTTAGAAAAAGCCGTGAGGGAAAGTGGGATGCCATTAACCAAACTCACCAAGAGATTAAACAAAAGCAGACGTTGGATATATAACGCTTTTGAAAATCCAAATGTATCAATTGACTATATTTTAGAGATTGGTAAAATTATCCATCACGACTTTTCTGAAGACATTGCGGAATTGAAGAAATATAGAACGATGGCGGCGTTCATGCACCTTGAAAATGTTTCTGAAATTGATGGCAATGAAAAACAGGGTCAGGATCATTGGAAAAATAAATACCTGAAACTATTGGAAAAGTACAATCAATTATTAGAAAGAGGTATTTCTTAGTCGACAGTCCAAGGATTTCTTAGTAGCTTTGAGCCATGGTTTTAGTCACTGGTTCTACAGGGTTGTTGGGTAGTCATTTGCTGATAGAATTAGTTAAGCACCATACAAGAATTCGAGCTAGTTACAGAAACGAAAGTAAAATCAAAGAGGTAAAGAAGCTTTTTCGTTTTTACTTTAAAAACGATTTTGATAATTTATTCCAGAAAATTGAATGGGTTGAATGTGATTTACTAAACCTCGATCAATTAAATGAATTGTTTCAGGGAGTGGATTATGTTTATCATTGCTCAGGAAAAGTATCTTTTTTTAAGTCGGATTTTAATGCTTGTTTTAGACAGAACAGAGATGTAACATCCAACATTGTTAATTATTGCCTTCAGTTCCAAGTTAAAAAACTTTGTCATGTTAGCTCAACTGCTGCAATTGGAAATAATTCAGTTGGATTAACAACCGAGTCAGACAAATGGGAAAATGGGCGCACAATTAGTGGTTATTCAGTTACTAAGTTCTCTGCTGAGAAAGAAGTTTGGCGTGGAGTAGAGGAAGGCTTAGATGCTGTAATTATAAATCCTTGTGTAATCCTAGGTCCTGGGGATTGGAATGAGTCTTCACTTACTATATTTAGATCTGCCCAAAACGGCATTTCTTTTTATCCGAATGGAAAGAATGCCATTGTTGATGTGCGTGATGTTGCAAAATCGATGCGATTGTTAATGGAATCAACAATTTGTTCAGAAAGATTTCTATGCACAGGTTTGAATATCTCTTTTAAAGAATTAATTACTCAGATTACTAAGAAATTTGATAGAAAGCCTCCTTCAATTGCGGCACCTTATTGGTTAACATGGCTCGTTGCATTTGTCTTGGAAACATGGAGTCGGATTTCGAATAAAAAAACCGGACTTTCATTGGAAACAGTATACTCAGCCTACAAAGTAATTGAATACGATTCAACCAAGTTAAAAAAGGCCATCGGAATTCAATTTCGCACTTTGTCTGAGACCGTTGATAATGTAATTTCATTCAAACATTTTGATTGATAGAATGTTATCCTTTCAAAATGAATAGAAAAGAGATAATTCTAAGTGCCGTATTGATTATTTTCTACTTGGTCGGAATAATCGGAACTCATTTAGCGGATTATAAAAACACATTTTTTAGTCTTTCTTATTTCAATTTAATGCTCTCGTTTGCGATTTTGCTCCTGGCGAGAAAACAACGCGGTAAAGCTTTCTGGTATTACATGGGTATTGCTTTTATGATTGGAATGATAGTCGAATGGATAGGAGTACATACAGGATTGCTTTTTGGAAATTATACGTATGACCAAAACCTAGGAATTAAACTTTATGATGTGCCTTTAGTTATTGGATTAAATTGGGCAATGCTAACAGTTGTTACTGCCTCAATTGTTAACAGAACTAAAATCAACAATGGTTTAAAAATTCTTTCGAGTGCTCTATTGATGACTCTTTTTGATTTTTTAATGGAACCCGTTGCAATTAAGTCGGGTTTTTGGACTTGGAATTTTGGAGTCATTCCATTCTTCAATTATGTTTGTTGGTTTCTAGTGTCTTTCATGCTACAAGCACTGTATTTTCGACTTAAATTGGTGGAGTCGAACAATGTACACGATATTTTGTTTTCATTGATGGTAATTTTCTTTGTAAGTTTAATCTTGTTTTAGCTATGTATTGGTGGGGACCGTTTGTTTTGATTTTGGCTTTTTTAGGGATGGAATTCATGGCTTGGGCCACGCACAAATTTTTGATGCACGGAGCCATGTGGTATTTTCACAAAGATCATCATCAAGTTGAAGCAGGTTTCTTTGAAAGAAATGACGTGTTCTTTTTGATTTATGCCATTCCATCATGGTTGTGCATCATGTTAGGGATGATGTATCAAAATTACGTTCCTGTTTGGATAGGATTTGGTATTGCGACATATGGATTTGCTTATTTCTTAGTTCATGACGTTTATATTCATCGAAGATTTAAGTGGTTGCGTGACATCGATCATCCTTATTTTTATGCGATTCGCAAAGCTCACAAAGTTCATCATAAACACACCGGCAAAGAACACGGAGAGTGTTTCGGTATGTTAATTGTTCCTCCTAAATTTTACAGGGAAGCGAAGAAATCCTATCAAATTAAAAATAAGCTTCAATGAGTTTATACGGTTGGACTATTCTTCTTTCAATACTTGGTCCATTGGGATTAAGTTTTGATCGAAAGGTTCATTTCATAGGTTATTGGAAACCTCTGCTGATTTCCATCGTTTGTGTCGCAATTCCATTTCTTGTTTGGGATGAGTTTTTCACGCAACTTGCAGTTTGGGGATTTAACCCGGATTATTTATTCAAAATATATCTTGGACATTTACCACTTGAGGAGGTTCTGTTTTTCTTAGTAGTTCCTTATTGCTGTGTATTTGTGCATGAAGTATTATTAGCTTATTTTCCAACGGTAAAATTGGAAGTGACAGGAAAGGTTTTTGGTCTCATATTTTTGGTGTTATCGGCTTTGTTGGCACTTTTGAATCCAACTAATTTCTACACTGTATCGGCTTGTACATTATCAGCAGTTTATACTTCAATTGCTCTGATTCGCAAGTTCTCTTGGTTTTCTTCATTTGTTTTCACCTATTTGATTTGTTTGTTTCCTTTTTTGATTGTTAATGGTGTCTTGACAGGCAGCGTAACCAATGAGCCGATTGTTTGGTATTCCGAAAAGCACATTATAGGATTTCGGATTCTAACCATACCATTTGAAGATTTATTTTATAATTACAGTTTACTTTTCCCAATTATATGGATTTTTGAAGATCTGAAACAAAGGTTCCAAAAACAACGGAAATAATTTCGTTTTAAAGTTTTGTTGAACGAAAAATATAATTAAATTTGTCACCCCCAATAAACGTTTTGGGAATTCTGATTGAAATATAAGCGAGAATAGCTCAGTTGGTAGAGCACGACCTTGCCAAGGTCGGGGTCGCGGGTTCGAATCCCGTTTCTCGCTCGCCAAACCACAAAAGTTCGAAAGAACGATTGTTGCCCGACAGTCCGGTCGGGATTCGCTCGAGTGGTGGAATTGGTAGACACGCCGGACTTAAAATCCTGTGGGCGTTTTGCCCGTGCGGGTTCAAGTCCCGCCTCGAGTACAAAAAACCCTGATAACCTATTGATTATCAGGGTTTTTTATTTAAATAGGGCTTGCTGAAAAACTCGAACCTATTGATTTATAGCAATATAAAGCAGTAATTGAGATTACAAGCGCAAGGTTTTCGAGTTGTTTTCTGGAAAAAACGTGCATCTCGAT
>JBIIVA010000136.1:0-7104 GCA_044339705.1 Crocinitomicaceae bacterium | reverse complement strand
TACGGATGTTCCCTCTACCCTACCTCGTATGATGCCAGCATCTTTCAATTCACGTAAATGCTGAGAAATGGTGGGCTGAGCTAAGGGAATGGAAACAGTAAAATCGGCTCCAACGCAAGTTCTTTTTGCCAATAACATCTTTACAATTGCCAATCTAGCAGGATGTCCAAGCGCTTTGAATATGCGTGCTTCTTCGATAAAAACATCCTCAAAGTGTTCGATTTTTGTAAATCCCATTATTTAAATTTATTTATTGCAATATTACGATATAATTTGAAATAAAATTGAATTGAAAAAGGAAGAAAATATTTTTTAACAATTCAAAAACATAGGGTTTAAATTCCTTAACTTTAAGTTTCCAATTTTTTCAACTTATGTTCCTGATTTTTGACACTGAAACTACCGGATTACCAAGAAACTACAACGCTCCAATTTCCGATACCGACAATTGGCCGCGAGTGGTTCAGATAGCCTGGCAGTTGCACGATGAATTGGGAAATGTATTGGAACACAAAGATTTTTTGATTCGTCCAAAAGGATTCAACATCCCCTTTGAATCAGAGAAAGTTCATGGAATTTCTACTGAATTGGCGAATCTAGGTGGTGAAGAATTGGAAGACGTTCTTTTTCTTTTCAAAAAAGCGCTACAAAAAGCAAAATTCATCGTTGGACACAATGTAACATTTGACAATAACGTTCTCGGATGCGAATTCTATCGTTTGGGCGAAGAAACCCCTTTGACTTTACCTGTCTTGGATACGTGCACTGAAAATTCTGCTGAACTTTTAAAGCTACCAGGCGGACGAGGAGGTAAATTCAAATTGCCAACGTTAACTGAACTTCACGAATATTTGTTTCAAGCACCATTTGTCGAGGCTCACAATGCAACTGCAGATGTTGAAGCGACCACACGTTGTTTTTTAGAATTAATCCGCAAAGAACACTTTTCGCTCGAACAATTAATTCAACAAAACGGCTATTTCGAAGCTTTCAAAGAAGTTAATCCCAATCCGATTCAAGCGATAGGTTTAAGCCACGTAAATCTGAAAGCTGAAAGTGAAAAATTGCGTGAGGCGAGTAAGCCAAAACAGGAGCCAACAAAGGTTTCAATTCCAACTTCAACAGCTAATCTTGGTGATGTCTCCTTTGCACATTTACATAATCATTCTCAATATTCAATTCTTCAATCGACCGCGGAGGTTCAGAAACTCGTTCAGAAAGCGATTGATTTGAATATGCCTGCTGTTGCGCTAACCGATACAGGAAATATGATGGCGGCTTTTCATTTCGAAAAAGCTGCGAGCGCATACAACGATAAAATAAAAGAAGAACGCAAACAGGCGGAAGAAGCTGGTGAACCATTTGACAAGAAAGAAATTCTTCCGATAATCGGTTGTGAGTTCAATGTCTGTCGCAACCTTGAGGATAAATCACAGAAAGACAACGGTTATCAAGTCGTCTTTTTAGCGAAGAATAAAGATGGTTATCAAAACCTCATCAAACTCGCTTCTATCGCCTACACAAAAGGAATGTATTACGTTCCAAGAATCGATAAAGAGGTTATTAAACAATATAAGGAGAATCTAATTGTTCTTTCAGGAAATCTTTATGGTGAAATTCCGAATTTAATATTGAACGTCGGTTTGAATCAAGCAGAAGAAGCTTTAGTTTGGTGGAAAGAACAATTTGGAGATGATTTTTACTTAGAAATGAATCGTCACGGTCTCGAACAAGAAGACATGGTTAATACAACCTTAATTGATTTGAGCAAAAAGTACGGAGTTAAATTGGTTGCTACGAACAACACGTATTACATTGACAAGAAAGACGCTTTCGCTCACGATGTATTACTTTGCGTGAAGGATAGCGAATTGATTGAAACGCCCAAAGGTCGTGGCCGCGGATTCAGATATGGACTAGAAAACGATGAATATTACTTCAAAACTACCGAAGAAATGGTTTCCATTTTTGCAGATGTTCCCGAAGCAATCCAGAACGTTGAAGAAATCATTTCAAAATGTGAACCGTATCGATTGGCAAGAGAAGTATTGTTGCCTGCATTCGATATCCCCGAAGAATTCAAAGCCCTGGAAGATTTAGTTGATGGTGGAAAACGCGGAGAGAACAATTATTTGCGTCACTTAACATTTAAAGGAGCTGAAAAACGCTATCCAGAAATGACGGATGAAATTCGCGAACGAATTGATTTTGAACTGGCTACAATCGAACGAACGGGATATCCCGGATACTTTTTGATTGTGCAGGATTTTTGTCAAGCGGCACGCGATATGGGTGTTGCAGTTGGCCCCGGACGTGGTTCGGCAGCAGGCTCTGCTGTTGCTTACTGCATTGGAATTACAAATGTCGATCCTATTGAATACGATTTGCTATTTGAGCGTTTCCTGAATCCGGATCGTATTTCGATGCCCGATATTGATATCGATTTTGACGATGAAGGTCGTGGACGGGTGATTGACTATGTAATCAATAAATACGGTGCAAATCAAGTAGCTCAGATTATTACTTACGGAACAATGGCTGCAAAATCGGCTATTCGAGATACAGCTCGTGTGATGAATTTGTCATTGCCCGAAGCAGATAGATTGGCTAAAATGATACCGGATATCTCGCTGAAAAAGCTTTTCAGTATGGATGAACTGGAGTTGATTGATAAATTAAAAAATCAAGAAGCCGTAGCCAACGCCAAGGAATTGAGAAGAATAGCTTCTGGAACTGATTTACAAGCTCAAGTGCTACAAAAGGCAACACAAATTGAGGGGTCCGTTAGAAATACAGGTATTCACGCATGTGGAGTCATCATAACACCCGACGACCTAACCAATTTTGTTCCCGTCGCGACAGCTAAAGACTCTGATATGGTTTGCACGCAATACGATAACTCCGTTGCGGAATCAGCAGGATTGTTGAAAATGGATTTCTTGGGTTTAAAGACGTTGACGTTGATCAAAGATGCCGTGAAATATGTGAAGCAAACACACGGAATCGACTTAGACCCGGATAAATTTCCAATTGACGATGCAAAAACGTATGAGCTATTTCAAAAAGGTGAAACCGTGGGTATTTTCCAATACGAATCGCCTGGAATGCAAAAGCACTTGAAAGAGTTGAAGCCAACCGTTTTTGCAGATTTGATTGCCATGAACGCCCTGTATCGACCAGGCCCGATGGAATATATTCCGTCCTATTGTAAGCGTAAGCATGGTGAAGAGGAAATCGTCTATGACCTTGCCGATTGTGAGGAATACCTGAAAGAAACCTACGGAATTACGGTTTATCAGGAACAGGTAATGCTTTTGTCTCAAAAATTGGCGGATTTCTCGAAAGGTGAAGCCGATACCTTGCGAAAAGCAATGGGAAAAAAAGACCGCAAAGTGTTGGATAAAATGAAGCCGACGTTCATCGAACGAGCCAGTGCCAAAGGACATAAATCGGAAACGTTGGAGAAAATTTGGAAAGACTGGGAAGCCTTTGCATCTTATGCTTTTAATAAATCACATTCCACATGTTATGCTTGGGTTGCTTATCAAACGGCGTATTTAAAAGCAAATTACCCTGCGGAATATATGGCATCGGTTCTAAGCAACAACATGAGTGACATCAAGTCGGTTTCATTTTTTATGGAAGAATGTCGCCGAATGGGAATTGCGGTTTTAGGTCCTGATGTGAATGAATCAAATCTAACGTTCTCCATTAACAAAGCAGGCGCGATTCGCTTTGGGCTTGGCGCTGTGAAAGGTCTAGGAAGCGGCCCAGTGGATGCCATTATCGAAGAACGAGCGAAACAACCATTTACTTCCATTTTTGATATGACAACTCGTTTGAGTTCAACGGCTTGCAACAAACGTGTTTTGGAAAGTTTGGTATACTCAGGCGCAATGGATTCGTTTACTTCTGCCCATCGAGCTCAATATTTCGCAACAGACTCAAGTGGAAGAGCATTCATAGAAACCGCAATCAAATATGGCTTGAGTTCTAAAAACAATTCAAATTCCTTGCAATCCGATTTATTTGAAAATAGTTCTGATGCGGATATTCCGGAACCCGTTTTTCCGAAATGCGACGAATGGCCGAATATTTATAAATTGAACAAAGAGAAAGAAGTGATTGGAATTTTTATTTCCGGACACCCACTCGATGATTATCGCATTGAAATTGAGTCATTCTGTAATGGCAATGTATCAATGCTAAATGACCTTACACCTCACAAAGGACGTGATTTATTGATTGCTGCAATCGTTACCTCAAGTGAACATCGCTTCACAAAATACGGCGATGGATTTGGCTCTTTGACAATCGAAGATTACAACGATTCTTTTCGATTAAACTTATTCAAGGAAAATTATTTGCGTTACAAGCATTTCATGGAACCCGGAACTTTTATTGTAATCAAAGGTCGAGTAGAAATACCAAGGCATCGAACAAACGTCGAATTTGTGGTGAATAGCATCGAACTTTTGAATGACTTACGAGAAAAACGTACGAAAAACTTGCAATTGAAAGTGTCAAGTAAATCGTTGGATCAATTAATGATTGATAAACTCAATGGTTTGTTTACGAAAAATGAAGGCTCATGCCCTATCCAATTTACGATTTTTGACACTATGGAAGGAATTGAAGTCAACATGCCATCCCGATCCATGCGCGTTAAACCAAGCAATGAACTTTTCAAAGAACTTGCAAAAATGGACATCGAATTTCGTTTGAATTAATTGAGGTGAAGGCTGTTGTAAAAATTTTTATAATTCCCATTTTGCTTTGTCTCTTTGACATATACATGCGCTGGGAGCTATTGGGAAGATACAGTGACAATCAATTGATTTTCTATGTAAGTTCTCTGTTGATTTCAATTGGATTTTTTGTTTTTATTTTATTTCTACTAAAGTCACTTGAAACCAAACCCATTTTTTATTTTGGAATTGCAATCATTGTGTTTCCATTACTCCTATTTTCCTTTTTTGGATCCTACACGTTCTATTCTCTGAATGGAATTTTCCCGAATTACTACACGTTTCTCTATTTCAAAACGGAGCCCAAAAGTGCCATGATGATTATTCGAGATGTCAGTGGTTGGAAGGAATTGATAGGGATTTTAACTGGGATTTTAATTCTTATCGCTACGATACGTTGGTATACCAAAAAGCATGTAAATGCGATTCAAAAGAAATGGCTCATTGTATTTGGAGTCATTCAGTTTTCAGCCTTTGAATCTTTAATCTCGTTTCATAAGAAGTATGACCAATGTGCGATTGTAGATGCCAATTTCGCCGCCTGTGTGCAACGTCATGCGTTCACGTGGGATGACCACTCCGAGTTTAAAGGAAAAGGACTTGAAGAACGAAATCCTCCGAACATTGAGCTTAAAAAAGATCCCAAGAAGTTCAATGTTGTCGTTTTCATTTTTGAATCGGTGCGCAAACGAAGTTTACAGATATACGGAAATAAGAATGAAACGAATCCCAATTTTGCGAAAATGCAGGATGAATTCCCTGAGAATTTTTATGTTTTCAAACAACCTGTTTCCGTTTCTTCAACAACGATGCTGGCAGTTCCGGCAATTTTAACTGGAATCGGGCCTAATCAAGATAAAAGTGTTCTGTATTCGCAACCGTTGTTATGGGAATACGCGAAAATCTTCGATTACAAAACGTTTTTTCTTTCTTCCCATACCTTGAAATGGTATAAATTCAATGAATTCTACAAAAAAGAAAAACTGGATGTTTGGTGGAACAAAGATAATTCTGGTCTACCCTACTTCAACGACTTGGGAATCAAAGATGAGTTGACGATCAAAAAATTGAATCGAACTATTTCGAAATTTTCAACTAAACCATTTTTTGGGGTCGTGCAATTGAATACTACGCATTATCCGTATGAAGTTCCTGAAAAATACAAGAAATGGAATAACTCATTTAGCGGAAGTTACGACAACGCCGTTCGCTACCAAGACGCAATAATCGGAGATTTCTTCAAACATCTTAAAAAACAAGGTCTACTCGATAATACAATCGTTCTCTTTGCATCCGATCACGGTGAGTCGCTAGCAGAACACCACAACATTGGTCACGTTGAAAGCAATTATACGGAAACGATTAGCATTCCACTTTTGGCTTATATTCCTAATGGAATTATTTCGAACGCTGAAAAAAATCAACTAAAAAAGAATCGCAACCAGCTGACTTCCAACATTGATATTGCTCCAACGATTGTCGATTTGTTAAACCTTGAACACGAATCCAAACTTCAAAAACACATCGCTAATTATTCGGGATTCAGTTTATTAAAACCCATTCCTGATGACAGAATGTTGATTTCATTGAACAACAACCAAGTGGCTAGTTTCAATACTGGTCTTTCCGTTTGCAGTAAAAATTGGCATTACTTATTCCGAACAAATTTAGTTCCGAACAAGGAAGAGTTTTACTATTGGAAAAAAGATGTTAAAGAATTAAACGATCAGCAAAAACACCTTTCAAAGAAGCAACGCAATGCTATTTTAAACTTTGTGAAACGCTATCCTGTTTGTGATAAGCTTATTGGGAAAATTACGAAAGCGTATTAGACTGTTTGACTTAAGGAGTGAATGACAAACGACTTGGTGACAAATGACTTTAGGACTTTAGGACATAAGGATGTTTTGACTTTAGGAGGAAATGATGAATGACTTAGTGACAAATGACTTTAGGACATAAGGATGTTATGACTTTAGGATAATTTGATTTTAGCAGTTTATAAGTTCAGAATTACGAATTGCCAAGAATCAGTTAATACTAAAACGTTCGCAATTCGAAACTATCTTTTGGCAATTTTAAGGTTTACAACTTTTAGTTCTTCACTCTTCAATTTATTGCTAACTCCTATTTTTTCAGGCTTTCATTTATAGTTTTTTCAATCAAGAGATGCTCTTTTTTATTAATTCCAACCTCGGAAGAGAATTTATTCCAATTAGAAAGTGTTTCTTTAACTTGCTCAATGATTTCATGGGACAAATCATTTTTCTGGGGATTAGGCGTATAATTTCTCTAATCTGAACAGGAAAAACTTTGTGTCTGTCACACCCCTCAAATTGGCTCTAAACAACTTTAT
>JBIIVA010000135.1:0-7109 GCA_044339705.1 Crocinitomicaceae bacterium | reverse complement strand
CGGTTCGCTTTCCTTTTCCGAATACATGAAGATTGCGCCGACAAATTACGTTTTGAAAATGCTAATTGCTTTTCTTCTTACTCCCTTAATTTACTTGGGGCATTTTTTAGTCCGAAAATATTTAAAACATAAAGATTAGTATTTGGATTCCTTGGTTCGCAGATGCCAAATCAGATAAAAAGTAGCCAAAAGAGCGAAGATTGCTCCAACTGCAAAAGATAAATAAACAGTTGCTTTGGTATTATGATAGGTAATTAACGTTGATAACGATCCTGTCATAATTCCCAATTCCAGGGCAATGAACATTGTCCCAGCTCCAACTCCACGGCGATTTTCAGGGGAAAGATCGGCTGTCCAAGCGAATAGGGTAGGACTCGAGACACCTGTAGCAAATCCAAAAATAATAGCAGCAAAAATATAGAATTCTACACTTTTTGCATTTGCAATGAGCATCATGCTGGCAATTAAAAACAAACATCCGGCAAAAAGCATCTTCCTCCTACCAATTCGATCAGATAACGAACTTGTGAATAGGCGAATAACAATTGTTGAAATTACATACACACCGAAGAAAAATCCTTTATTTTCGATCCCCAAATAAGCCGAAATATCAGGCGTTACAACAAAGATTATTCCTGAACAAGTGGCTGTCAGAAACATAACAACTGCAGCCGGTCGCACACTAGGTTCAAAAATGTCGTTCCAAGAAATTTTTAACTGAGAAACTTTGAATCTTGTTGTTTTTTCCAATGATTCTTTTACCTCAAAAAAGAGTAAAATGGAAAGGATGGAACAAATTGCTGCTGACATAAATAATGCATTGAATCCGAATTTTAAACAAATCCATGAACCAACGGATTGTCCGGCACCGATTCCTAGAGAAATGAACGTTCCCCAAATTCCCATAGCGCTTCCTCTGCGATCACTTGGGACAATGTCTGTCAATAATGCTGTAGCACCTGTTGGAGCAAATCCGGCACTAAATCCGTGTAGAAAACGCAAGAGCAAAAAGAATAATACTGTTGTTGAAAGTGGGTAAAGAATTGAAACGATTATTGAGCAGATTGTTCCGATATAAATAACTTTTTTTCTTCCAATTGTATCTGCTAATTTCCCGGAAAATGGTCGTGAAAGTCCCGCTGATATTGTAAATAAAGTTATTACAAGACCTTTTTGTCCTTCACCCCCTAAATTCGTGATGAATTGATTGAGTTCCGGCATGATCAAATTGAATCCTGCCATGAAAAAGAACATGGAAATACTTAATAACCAAAAGTTTTTTCCATAATTCAATTTCATCTGACAAAAGTAAGATTAAAAAAGTCTGTATTCGTTATAATAAGCTCAATTCTCAAATTTGCTATCTAAACTTTTTCTGATTTAAACTTCAGATTAAATTCCTTAATTTCGGGTTCTGAACTCACGTTAATTAGTTGAAAATCATAATCGCGGATATCGAGCATTTTTAGCAATTGGCTATTGCTTTTTTTTCGTGAAATCCAAATTATAAACTGTTGAAATCAGAAATGTGTGATTTCGTTCTATCTTAACTCCATCTGATTTCGCAATATACTGATTTAAATATCCAACCTGAATATTGAAATCCTTATTAAAACGCCATCCAAGAGATACATTGAAACGATTTTGGTCGAGTATGTTTTTTCCAATACCCTTTCCAAAACCGATAAAAGGCTCATCGTTTACATTCAGAAAAAACGTGTTGTCGGCCATTTCTTTTCTGCTTAATGGAACTAAAATCATTACGCGGTAACGAATTCGTTGTCTGAAAAGGTTGTCAGATTTCACATAATTTCCATCAGTATCTTTTACCCAATTTTCGAGGAAACGTTGTTCTAAGCGATAGCGATGCTGTACTTCAACTCGACCAAATTTGGTTTTCATATTAACTTGTTCCCAAATCCGATGTTCTTGAAATTCATGTCCAATAGGTTGTTCCCCGTAAGGATAAGAAACAATCCAGCCATAACCAGCCGTTGCGCTTATTGTCGGATTCAAATGATAATCCAAACCTAATCGCATGAGGGACTGTTGCCAATTTGTAAAACCATCGGCTCTTCGCCATTGGTATTCAGTATGAATTCCCCACTTATTGGTTATTTTATGATTTCCAAGATAAGTTACCCAAGCATGATTTTGATTACTGATTGTTTTCTGCGAAAAGCTTGCTCCGATCATACAAATCGAAATTAGCGAAAGAATTAACCTTTTCATATCACATTGTTTTTCGCTTAGCAGCTAAGTGATGCTTTGAACCGTGCAAATTATTGAAATCGGAAAGACCGATTATATTCAATGATCTTCCTAAGTTCTTGAATTCATCTTCGAGATGATGCAGCGATTCAATAACTGAATGGTCTAGAAAATTACAATTTGTGACATCCAAGTTTAGATTCTTCTTTTGATCAAATTGAGAAATAACTTTTTGAAGGCCGAGATAATTGCTAAATACAATTGCCCCTTTAACTTTGATAACATCGCCGTTCACCTCGAAATTTGCTTTGAAAAGACTTCCAAAAGGAACTCCGCGTAAAACATGAAGAACTAATTTTATTAGAATTCCTGCTCCAATTCCAATCATTAAATCGGTTGCCAATGTTACAAGAATAGTTGTGATGAAAACTACCAATTGATCAAGACCGATTTTAAACATATGTCCAAATTCTCTTGGGTGTGCCAGTTTCCATCCAACGCCAATTAACATAGCAGCTAAAGCTGATTTCGGTATTAAATCACTAAATTTTACGGCAAACAACAAGAATAGTAAAATGAATAATCCGTGAAAGAAATTCGCCCATCTGGTTTTACCACCATTGTTAACATTTGCAGAAGAACGAGCAACCTCTGAAATCATTGGTAGACCTCCCAAAATACCTGAAACAATATTTCCAATTCCAACTGCAATTAAATCCTTGTTCGTATTTGACTTTCTTTTAAAAGGATCCATCATATCGATGGCTTTAACTGTCAAAAGCGCTTCAAGGCTTCCAACAATCGAAAACATTATAACATATTTCACGAAAACACTGATATTCAAAAATCCATTGAAAGATACATTGATACCGATTACATCGATTAATCCTTCTTTGAAATCCAACAATGGTTTATATCCTCCTTCATTTCGAATTCCCAAATACATTGCTAATGGGATAGCAACTACAAGAACGACAAGAGCAGAAGGGATTTTTTTAACGGCTTTAATTGGAATCATTGGCCAACCGAATACAATTGCCAAACTTACCAAACCAATGATCACAACGTCTTTGTGCTCAAAGAAATTGGCAAACGAATTTTTCAATTCCATTATAAGTTCAATTGGCTCCACCACTGGTTTATTTTCAGGTGTCATCGGATTGAATCCCAATAATATGTGAAGTTGTTTACTGATAATAATTAATCCGATTGCCGCAAGCATTCCTCTTACTGCAGAAAGTGGAAAGAAATCGCATAACCGTCCCAATTTTAAAAAGCCAAACAAAACTTGAAGAATTCCAGCTATGACTATTGCACCCAATGTTAAATGCCAACCGTATTTTGTAGCATCATCAACTGATTCAGGTGCCATTTTGGCAAATTCGCCGACCGCACTTGCAACAATTACAATTAGACCTGCTGCAGGCCCTTTAATGGTAAGATGCGATCCTGAAATAAAACTAACTACTATTCCTCCAATCATGGCAGTTACCAATCCATAGATCGGCGGGAAATCGCTGGCACTTGCAATTCCTAAACTTAAGGGAAGAGCTAATAAAAACACCAGGAAACCCGATATAACTTCACTTGAAAAATTTTCTGTTAATCCTTCAAAGCCGTCTTTAGGAATATTGTTTTTCATTTTTTTTAAAAAATCAACAAAAGTTAGTGATTTCTTATCGGACAAATTTACTTTTAAATTATGAATGGCATAGGGTTCTAATGATTCTTATGGTTCGCAAGTTAAAGGTTGGTCGCTTAAACTGAAGTCCTTTAAGTAAATTTATTTTAAAATTATTCCATTTTTTAAGGAAATTTTTCAAACGCAGACCTTTTGATTATCTTTGCTATCCTTAAATTGAACTATGAATTCAACCATGGAAAAATTGTCCTCAAAATCCCTAATAGCGCTAGAAGATGAATTCGGTGCACACAATTATCATCCGCTTCCAGTAGTATTGTCAAGAGGTGAAGGAGTTCACCTTTGGGACATTGAAGGCAACAAATATTTTGATTTCCTTTCGGCTTATTCAGCTGTGAATCAAGGGCATTGCCATCCTAAGATTACTAACGCTTTAATTGAACAAGCTCAAACTTTGGCTTTAACATCAAGAGCATTTTATAATGATTCATTGGGAGAATACGAACAATTCGTTACAAATCTTTTCGGTTTTGACAAAGTTCTCCCCATGAATACAGGTGCTGAAGCAGTTGAAACTGCCATTAAGCTTTGTAGAAAATGGGCCTACGAGAAAAAGGGAATAGCCGAAAATCAGGCAACGATTATTGTTTGCGAAGGTAATTTCCATGGTAGAACAACTACGATTGTTTCTTTCTCAAGCGACCCTGACTCCAATAAAAACTTCGGGCCATACGCTCCCGGTTTCAAAGCAATCCCATACGATGATTTGAAGGCATTAGAAGAAGCATTAAAACAACCGAACGTAGCCGGATTTTTAGTTGAACCAATTCAAGGTGAAGCAGGCGTTTATACTCCTTCAGATAATTTTATTCGTGAAGCAAGAAGACTGTGTACTGAAAATGGTGTTTTATTCATTGCGGATGAGGTTCAAACCGGAATTGCCAGAACAGGCAGTTTGTTGGCAGTTTGCGGAAATTGTTCGTGTGAAAATAAATGTGAACGACAAGCAGATACCTACAGCAAACCTGATGTTTTAATTCTTGGAAAAGCATTATCTGGTGGTGTTTATCCCGTTTCTGCTGTTTTGGCTGACGATGAAATTATGATGGTTATCAAACCTGGTCAACACGGTTCTACCTTCGGAGGAAACCCGATTGCAGCAAAGGTTGCAGTTGCGGCGCTTGAAGTTGTGGAAGAAGAAAATCTGATTCAAAATGCACGCAGACTAGGAGCTATCTTTAGAAAAGAAATGCAGCGCATAATCGATGGAACTGATTTAATAGTAAAAGTTCGAGGGAAAGGATTGTTAAATGCAATTGTCATTAACGATACTCCGGAAAGTTCAACGGCTTGGGATCTATGTATGGCTTTAAAGGAAAATGGTCTGCTCGCTAAGCCAACACACGGGAATATCATTCGATTTGCACCACCATTGGTTATTACCGAAGAGCAGCTTTTTGATTGCATTGGGATCATTGAGAAAACGATAAAAAACTTTAATAAATAATTAAGAACGAAGAATTGCGAATTAATAACTCGCAATTCGCAATTAATAATTCGCAATTAAATCATGAAAATAAAATTCGGAACCGACGGCTGGAGAGCCATAATAGCAAAAGAATTTACAGTTGAAAACGTTGCTCGCGTGTCAGAGGCAACAGGAATTTGGTTAAAGCAAAATTATTCAAATCCATCGGTTTTTGTTGGTCACGATTGCCGTTTTGCGGGAGAATTGTTCATGGAGACCGCTGTCAAAGTTTTTATTGCACAAGGGATTCCTGTGAAAATGTCACGTGGATTCGTTTCAACTCCCATGATTTCATTGGCTGCGCATCGTTTTGGTTGTCAAATAGGTGTTGATTTAACCGCTAGTCACAACCCGCCTTCTTACAACGGGTATAAATTAAAAGCTGACTTTGGCGGTCCGCTTGCTCCCGAGCATGTTCAGGAAGTTGAGGATATCATTCCTGATGTTTGTAGCATTGATTTTGAGGGAATTTCAATTGACGAAGCAATTAAAGCGGGTAAAGTTGAGGTTCACGATATAGAAACCTTGTATGTAGAACACGTTAAGAAAAGCTTTGATTTAGAAGCCATTGAAAAATCAGGAATGCGTTTGGTATATGATGCAATGTATGGTGCAGGACAACGCGTAATGCCGCGAATTTTACCAAAAGTTGAATTGCTACATTGCGACCCGAATCCTTCGTTTATGGGGCAGGCACCTGAACCAATTGCTAAAAACCTAAAAGAACTCGAAGCTTATTTGAAGGCAAACGAAGGTGTTTATTGCGCCTTGGCAACGGACGGAGATGCTGATAGAATTGGACTTTACAACGGAAAAGGTGAATTCATCGATTCGCACCACATCATTTTGTTGTTAATTCATTATTTGGTGAAATACAAAAAAATGACCGGTAAAGTAGCCATTGCATTTAGCGTTACACCTCGTGTTTACAAAATGTGTGAGCATTACGGGTTAGAGGTTACCACAACAAAAATTGGTTTCAAAGAAATCGCAACCATTATGGTGAAAGAAGATGTATTGCTAGGAGGAGAAGAATCTGGAGGGATCGCCGTTAAAGGTCACATTCCAGAGAGAGATGGAATTTGGATGGGACTAATCATTTGGGAATTCATGGCGAAATCGGGAAAAACCTTGGATGAATTGATTGAAGAAGTATATGAAATCGTCGGACCATTCAAATTTGAACGAAATGACCTTCACATCACAGAGGAATTAAAACAAAAAATAATCGCGAATTGCAAAGCTGGAAACTACAAATCATTTGGCGATTACGAAGTAAAAGAAGTTAAAACCATTGATGGATTCAAGTACTTCTTTGATGACAATCGTTGGATGATGATTCGTCCTTCCGGCACAGAGCCGGTATTGAGAACCTACGCCGAAGCACCAACTTTGGAAGAGGTTCGTAAAATTCTCAAAATGACTGAGGAAACGATTTGTAAGTAAATCTTCTTTTTAAAAGTATAGGAACGGATTTCGGAAATGGAGTCCGTTTTTTTTTACTTATAAAATTAGCAAATACTCGCTACTTAACTTTTGATCTGATCAATTTACGATTTCTGAAGGAGTGTGAGATTTAGTCAATTCGCCTTTTTCCTGACTTCCGCACTGGGACACCCAATTTAAAATTTGAATAATTTCTGAATAATTTTTTGTTCCTCAGTTAGAATTAAAGTCTTTTTGATTAAGTCGTTATTAGGAGTGATTAAGGTCAATTCAAATATGTTT
>JBIIVA010000134.1:0-7128 GCA_044339705.1 Crocinitomicaceae bacterium | reverse complement strand
CCGGACAAGCTTATGTCGCTTTTTCGCGATTAAGATCCCTAGACGGTTTAACACTTTTGAAACCTTTGCATTTTCTGGGCATGTCAAATGATGAACAAGTCATGACATTTTCAAGCACGAAAACCGAAAAAAATCAATTGCAAGATGAATTGAAAAAAAATAGTTTGATTTATTTACACAAAAAAGTCGATGAAACATTCGAATGGTATGATTTATTGAATGAATGGTCGAATCATAATGCAACGTACAAAACTACAACTGTAAAATCTGAAAAATTCAAGCATAAGACTTGGGCACAAACCATTTTGTCGGAAATTGACTCAACGATTGAAGCTACAACGAAATTCAAAAATCAAATGAACAGATTGTTTTCCGAGGAACAGGTTAATATAGAGTTCATCAACCAGCGAATCGATGCTGCATATCACTACTTCTACCCTACACTTAATAAAATATTGGACAAATTGTATGAGAAAATTATAACACTAAAATTAATCAAGAAAACGAAGCAATACACCGATGAATTGGAAACTTTATCAGAATTAGTGTTGCAGAAAATAATTAATCTAAAAAAAATAAAACTTTATTCAGAAGCTGTATCGATTGGGAAAAATATTACGATTGATTTATATAAAACTCCTGAAATTGAGAACTATCATATTTCCAAAATTGCTACAATCCAAAATTTGATTCGAAATAAATCAGCAAATCTATTAGACCCAATTGAAGGATTTACCCGGACTCCAACAATTAAAACGAGCAAGGAACCAAAGGAACGAATAGCGAAAAAGTCAACTTACGAAATTACATTAGAACTGCTGCATGAAGGAAAAACATGCGATGAGATTGCTCGTGAAAGACAATTGTCCACCAACACAATAACAAGTCATTTCATTCAACTTATTAAAGAAGAAAAAATAATTCTTGCGGATGTCTTGGAACAAAGTAGAATAAATGAAATTTCCAATTTACTTGCTGATATTAATCTCAGTTCACTTTCAAAAGTCAAAGAACAAATGGGAGAAGAAATCTCTTGGAACGAATTGAAATTATATCAAGCTTCTACCATAATTTAATGACAACTTTTAAATACGGGTACATTCATTATACGAAATACTACTTGCTAAGGAACTTAAGAAAAATAAGTAATCTATTATTAAATTTTAAAAGAAGAGCTGTTTTCGTTCCGGATAAAACTTAGTTTCCCGATTTGCTTTTCAATCCACCATTCAAAATCAAAATACAATATTGTATTTGATCTCCATTTATGGGATAACTGTTCAGTAAGTTCAGTTCAAAAAGTAGTTAATAATTCAATTTTTTCAACCGTATTTCTTTCTTGCCAATCAATATATTTTTGACTAATTCGTCTCTCCAAAATATTATCTAAATGAAAAAAACTGAGAAAAGATGAAACCGCAATAATCCAACATCTTAAAATGCCTCTATCTTAGAAGAACTTGCTTAGTTTTCACTCCTCCCCCCATTTTTGCCTGCTATGTATCCTGTCGTCCACGCGGCTTGAAAATTGAATCCTCCTGTAATTCCATCTATGTCCAAAACTTCTCCAGCGAAAAATAAACCCTTTACGATTCGACTTTCCATGGTCTTAAAATCGATTTCGCTCAACGAAATTCCACCTGCGGTAACAAATTCTTCTTTGAAAGTAGTTTTGCCATGAACTTGATGACGATCATTTAGAAGCGCATTCACAAGTTTATTAATGTTCTTTTTACCCATGTCTTTCCACCTCGTTTCAAGAGATATTTCAGACTTTTTAAGAAGAAAACACCAAAGTCTATTGGTCAATGGAAATGGATTAAAATTCGAAACCATCTTACCTCCTTGCTCGCGCATATATCGCTGAAGTTGAGCACGCAAATCATCTTCCTTTACCTCGTTCAACCAATTAACCAAAATTGCGAATTCGTAGTTTTTTTCATTCAAAATTCGCGCTCCCCAAGCAGATAACATTAAAATCGCTGGTCCACTCATTCCCCAATGGGTAATCAACAAGGGGCCCTGCCCTATTAATTTGGTTCCTTCCACTTTTACGGTTGCATGTTCGGCCACATTTCCCATTAATTCACAAATCGTATTTTTGGGCATATTGAAGGTAAACAAGGAAGGAACTGGCTCAATGATCTGATGACCCATCTTCTCCATCCAATTAAAACCGGATGCTTTCGGTTGTCCGCCAATAGTTACAATAACGCGATCAAATTCTAACTCATTTTCTTCAGTTTGAATAATGAATTTATTATCCAATTTCGAAATTTGATGAATTCGTTGATTCAAAAGCAATTCGATTTTCAGCTTCTTAGCTTCATTTAAAAGACAATCTATTATCACTTGTGAGTCATTTTCTAAAGGGAAAACGCAATTATCAGGATAAACCTTCATTTTGACACCTCTTGATTCAAACCACTTCATTGTATCAACTGCGTTGAATTGCTCGAACGCCTTTCTCAATTGATTTTCACCGCGCGGATAATGTTGAGAAAGTTTCTTATTATCTAAACAGGCATTGGTCACATTACATCTTCCTCCTCCTGAAATTTTAACCTTGGATAGAACTTTCGATGATTTTTCGAGAATAACAACTTGTTCATTCGGAAAGTGATTTCGACATGAAATTGCCGCAAAAAATCCTGCTGCTCCTCCCCCAATAACGGCTATTTTCATTAAAATAAATTTTGAAAAGAATTTACGTAATCAGACTACATTCAACTTCGATTGCTTCCTTCCATAGCTAAAATAAAATACCAGGCCAATAACCAACCAAACGAAAAACCATTTCCAATTTGACCAAGCCATCCCAGTCAACAAGTAACAGCAAGAAACCAATCCTAGAACGGGAATCAAAGAGAATTCCTTAACAAATGAAAGAACCACCATAATAATACAAACGACAAAAAAGATGAGCATTGGAAGCGCCGTTTCTATATTTTCAGACGTGATCTGAAACTGACTTTTAAAGAAATCGGGATATTGGTATATCAAAAAAACATAAACGGCAATGGTAATAGAAGGAAACAAATATTTACTGTTAATGTATGGCAAATGAAATTTTCCTTCTTCTTTTTCTTTTCTCGGCAAAACCAAAACTCCACCACAAACGAGCACGAAGGCAAACAAGGTTCCGATGCTTGTGAAATCCAAAATAAACTTTTCATTGGTAAATAAAATTGGAATTCCAACCACCAAACCAGTAACGATTGTCGCAAAACCTGGTGTTTTAAATCGCGGGTGAACTTGCGCAAATTTCTCCGGCATCAAACCGTCTCGACTCATAGTCATCCAAATTCTCGGTTGTCCCATTTGAAAAACTAAAAGAACACTCGTCATGGCAATTACCGCAGCAATCGAAACGATCCAAAGCATCCATTTTATTCCCTTCATTTTGAAAATTTCAGCCAACGGATCATTAACTCCTAAATATTTATAAGAAACCATTCCTGTTAAAATCAGCGCCAAAATGATGTAAATTCCGGTGCAAATAACCAAGGAGTAAATCATACCTCGTGGTAAATCTTTTTGTGGATTTTTACTTTCTTCGGCTAATGTAGAAACAGCATCAAAACCAATGTATGCAAAAAATACAGCAGAAACTCCTGCCATTACCCCTCCAAAACCATTCGGCATGAATGGTTGCCAATTATTGAAATCAATATAAAACACTCCAACAAAAATTACGAGTAAAATAATTGATAATTTGATGACAACCATCGCATTACTAAAATTCTTAGATTCTTTGGTTCCCACATAAACCAAAGCCGTAATGAGAATATTGATAATTACCGCTGGAAGGTCGAAAATGATTTTTAAACTGCCTAACATCGGAGCGTTTTGCCAGGCTAGTTTTGCCTCTTCCGTTAACATAGCTTTTGCATCCAAGTAATTGGTTGTGAGCCATTCTGGAATTCCTGGAAACAAATTGGTAAAATAACCACTCCATGAAAATGCAATGTAGATATTTCCAATAGAATATTCCATAATCAGTGCCCAACCGATAATCCAAGCGAAAATTTCCCCAAATGAAACATAAGCATACGTGTAGGCAGATCCTGAAACTGGAACACGAGACGCAAATTCAGCATAGCAAAGTGCAGTAAATCCACAAGCAACCGCACAAATGATATAAAGAAAAACTACTCCCGCCCCCCCTGCTGCACAAGCATTTCCGATTGCACTAAAGGTTCCACCACCAATGATGGCTGCAACGCCAAAAAATGTCAGATCCCTTAGATTCAATACCTTGTGTAAACCCGTTCCATGTCCGCCATCATCAGAAACAACTCCTGCTAATGGTTTTTTTCTAAAAAGAGAGCGCATAATTTATGAATCCTATTGTGAATGGCTAAAATTAGAAAATTTATTAAGATATTGACTTGATTTGAACAGCTTTATCATTGAGATGTTATTTTTGCATGGTGGGAAAATTTATAGAAATCAAAGGAGCTCGGGTTCATAACCTAAAAAACGTCGATGTCAAAATCCCACACGAAAAAATTACCGTTATCACAGGTATTTCAGGTTCTGGAAAATCAAGTTTGGCGTTTGATACAATTTATGCTGAAGGACAAAGACGATTCATCGAAAGTATGTCGTCCTATGCTCGGCAATTCCTTGGTAAACTAAACAAACCTGAAGCAGATTACATCAAAGGAATCGCACCATCAATCGCCATTCAACAAAAAGTAATTACCAGCAACCCACGCTCAACAGTTGGAACAACGACTGAAATCTATGATTACTTGAAATTGCTTTACGCTCGAATCGGCAGAACTTTTTCTCCAACATCAGGAAATGAAGTCAAAAAGCATACAGTTAGTGACGTTATAAACTACTTAAAAGAATTGCCAAATACATCGAAAGTTGCAATTCTCTCACCTTTGGAAATAAAGCCTAATCAATCGATTAATTCAAAATTAGAAAACCTTTACAAACAAGGTTTTACGAGAATTTATCTAAATAATCAGTTTGAATTAATTGAAGCCGTTTTAGATCAAAATATTGATTCCGAAATTCATTTGGTTATCGACAGACTTTCTTGCGATTTTTCAGATGAAAGCAACGAAGCTCGTGCAACTGATTCCATTTCTATTGCTTTTGCGGAAGGCAATGGAAATTGTGGAATTTTTGAATTGGAAAATCAACAAATAACTTGGTTCAGTAACCGATTCGAATTGGACGGAATTGAATTTCAAGAACCAAATCTCCATTTTTTCGCTTTCAACAATCCTTTCGGTGCTTGTAAAACTTGCGAAGGATACGGAATGGTACTTGGCATCGATGAAGATTTGGTTTTTCCGAATCGAACGCTTAGCGTTTATGAAGGTGGAATCGCTCCTTGGAAAGGTGAAACAATGAATGAATATTTGAATGAATTGATTTTTAATGCGAAGAAATTCGATTTCCCAATTCATCGACCAATCAAAGATTTGACTTCAAAGGAAGTGAAACTGCTTTGGGATGGAAACAATTATTTTTTGGGACTTACCAAGTTTTTTAAATTCATTGAAAGTCAAACTTATAAGATTCAATATCGTGTTTTGCTTTCGCGTTACCGAGGTAAAACCATTTGCCCAGAATGTCAAGGAACAAGGTTAAGAGGCGACGCTGCGAACGTTAAAATAAACGGGCTTTCGATTCAGGAATGTGTTTTACTTTCAATTGAAGACGCTTATCAATTTTTCAATTCTTTGAATCTTACGGATTACGAACTTCAAGTTTCCAAGCGGATTTTACCAGAAATTCAAAACAGACTTAGATTTTTGAAAGATGTCGGACTTGGATATTTGACATTAAATCGTGCCGCTAATTCACTTTCTGGAGGCGAATCACAACGAATTAATTTGGCAACATCACTAGGAAGCAGTTTGGTTGGTTCAATTTATGTTTTAGATGAACCTTCAATTGGTTTGCATCCGAAGGATACAGAGCGACTGATATCAGTTTTGAAGCGTTTGAAAGAAATTGGAAATACCGTTATCATTGTTGAGCACGAGGAAGAAGTGATGCGCGCCGCTGATGAGATTTTAGACATTGGACCAAAAGCTGGAGTCTATGGAGGGAAAGTTGTTTTTCAAGGAACTTTTGATCAATTACAGAAGTCCAAAAATAGTCTAACAGCGGATTATTTACTAGAAAGAAAAGTCATTCCTGTCCCTACCAAACGTAGAACTTCGAAAAATAAGATAGCTATTGAAGGAGCTCGACAATTTAACCTAAAAAACTTAAACGTAGATTTTCCATTAAACAGTTTGGTTTGTCTGACCGGTGTTTCTGGTTCTGGTAAATCAACACTGATTCGTTCAATTTTATATCCGGCTATTCGAAAAGAGTTAGGTTTGAGCTCTGATCTACCTGGAAAATTTGATTCGATTAAAGGAGATTTGAAACTCATTAAACATATTGAGTTTGTGGATCAGAATCCAATAGGAAAATCATCGAGAAGCAATCCAATTACATACGTTAAAGCGTTTGATGAAATTCGGGAATTATACGCCAAACAGCCGTTGGCCAAAATGAGGGGATACAAACCAGGATTTTTCAGTTTTAACGTGGAAGGCGGAAGATGTGAAATGTGTGAGGGTGAAGGAACAATTACTGTCGGAATGCAATTCATGGCGGATGTTAATCTCGTTTGCGAAACATGCAACGGAAAACGCTACAAAGCTGAAACACTCGAGATCGACTATCGAGGGAAAACGATCTACGATTTACTGGAAACCAATTTGGATGAAGCACTGGAATTTTTCAAAAATGGCACTGATCGGCTTGAGCAGAAAATCGTTGAGAAAATCCAACCCTTAGTTGATGTTGGATTGGGTTATTTGAAAGTTGGACAATCATCCAGCACCATGAGTGGCGGAGAAGCACAACGAATTAAATTAGCATCTTTTTTATCCAAAGGAACCAATGCCCCTTCTACCCTATTTATTTTCGACGAACCAACAACCGGTTTACATTTTTACGACATTGATAAATTAATAATCGCTTTCAACGCGCTGATTGATCGTGGACATTCCGTAATTGTCATTGAACATAACATGGAAATCATAAAATGTGCGGATTGGATCATTGATTTAGGACCTGTTGGCGGAGTAAAAGGCGGAAACATCC
>JBIIVA010000075.1:0-10840 GCA_044339705.1 Crocinitomicaceae bacterium | reverse complement strand
CTTTTCACTTCTTCCGTTTATTGACCAAGCAATTAATAACATTGCCTATTGAAAATAGCGTAAAAAAATCTTTTACAATACCGATATTACGCCATTATATGAAATCGTAGGCATTATTTCCACATTTCAGATAGCACAAGCCCAAGTCCGTTAAGATACTAAAGAATTAAAACAACAACAAACCCCGAACAAAGAACAAAAAACAACGAACCCCAAACAAAGAACAAAAAACCCCAAACAAAAAACAAAGAACAAGGAATCATAAAAAGAATAAAATGCTATTACAAAAAGCAAAATAACACTATATTTGCTTATTAATAAATCATTATGGAAGAACTTTTATTAAAATC
This sequence comes from Crocinitomicaceae bacterium, assembly GCA_044339705.1. Taxonomy (GTDB): domain Bacteria; phylum Bacteroidota; class Bacteroidia; order Flavobacteriales_D; family Crocinitomicaceae; genus UBA952. Next base: position 10,490 of record JBIIVA010000075.1, on the reverse strand, counting down.
ACAGACTAAAATCAATCGGGTTTCTCTTGAATACAAGCGTTATTTGCATGCAAAAATCAATAGGAATTCTCAAATGATTGCCATAAAGGGTGCGAGAGGAACCGGTAAAACTACTTTGTTACTGCAACTTGGAAGAGAAAAAAAGAGTGACGAAGTTCTTTACATTGCATTAGATGATTTGTTTTTCTCAGAAAATACGCTTTACAGTCTTGCTGACGAGTTCAATAAAATTGGAGGATTACTTCTACTCGTTGATGAAGTGCATAAATACCCAAATTGGTCGCGTGAACTAAAGCTCATTTATGACGATTTTCCAAAATTACAAGTCATATTTACATCGTCATCCATGCTTGAAATTTACAAAGGCGAATCAGATTTAAGTCGAAGAGCGGTTACATACAACCTATCAGAATTGTCTTTTAGGGAATATCTCGCAATGTATCACAAAATAGAGAATCCAACTTTTTCACTTGAAGAAATTGTTGTTAAGCACAAAGAAATCAGTTTAGATCTTATTCAGCAATTTTCACCGTTCAAATATTTTTCAAGTTATTTAAAATACGGGGCTTATCCTTATTTTGATGGAGATGAAAATGAATATTACCAAAAATTAATGAATACCGTCAACTTAATTTTGGAAATAGATGTCCAAGCTGTGGAGTATATGGATTACACGAACATAGCCAAATTGAAACGTCTCTTATATGTTATTTCAACAAATGTTCCCTTTACACCGAATATCAATCGACTGAGTGAGAAAATTCAACTCAATCGTAATGCGCTGGTAAGGGTACTTCAATTACTTCAAAAGGCGTCGTTGATACAAACATTTTACAAACAATCAAGAAGTATAAGTTCCATGAATAAACCCGATAAAATATGGATGCACAACACGAATTTGATGTATGCAATTTCCGGCAGTTCCGTGGAAAAAGGAAATTTACGCGAAACATTTTTTATTCAAAACCTACCGATTGAATGTAACCTAACGCTTCCAGAAAAAGGTGATTTTCTAATTAACGACAAATATCTTTTTGAAATAGGAGGTAAAAACAAAACAACCACACAAATTAAAGGATTTGAAAATGCTTACATTGTTCGTGATGACATCGAAATTGGCGTATTGAACACGATTCCTCTATGGTTATTTGGCTTTCAATATTAAAAACAAAGAACAAAGAACCCCGAACAAAGAACAAAAAACAAAGAACCCCGAACAAAAAACAACGAACAAAAAACAAAGATCTCCAAACAAGGAACAACGAACAAAAAACAAAGAACCCCGAACAAAGAACCCCGAACAAAAAACAACGAACAAAAAACAACGAACAAAAAACAAAGAACAAAAAACAAAGAACCCCAAACAAGGAACAACGAACAAAAAACAAAGAACAAAGAACAAAGAACAAAAAACAAAGAACAAAAAAAAATTACCTGAGCTTTACGAAGTAATCAATAGCAATTTTAGCGTATATTTGTCTTTATAATAACTAATATTACGCCAATATATGAAATTAAGAACTAAAAAATCCAAATTCCAGCAACTTTCTTTCAGTCCACGAGGTAGAATAATAGTCGTGACTGGAGCTCGCCAAACCGGTAAAACCACCTTGGTAAAGCACCTGTTTCCTAATTACCCATATATTTCTATAGAAGATCCCATAATGAGATTAGATTACAAGGAACTGACAGCAAAACAATGGCAGGCATCGTATCCTAATGCCATTTTAGATGAAGTTCAAAAGGAACCCCAATTAATAGAAAGCATTAAATCTGTGTATGACCAGTTTACTGAGACAAGATACATACTCTTAGGATCAAGTCAGCTACTCTTGCTTCAAAAAATAAAAGAAAGTTTGGCAGGTAGATGTGCCATTGAAGAACTTTTTCCTCTTACCTTACCCGAGTTACGAACTGAAACAAGGGAAGTAAAGAATGAGTATTCCTTATTTCAACAATTGATTCTAAACCATGAGCTCCCTGAATTAGTACCATCTTTTCATTTACATCCTAAATTTGCTCAGATGGCGCATTACTTCTCCTATTATTTAAAATTTGGAGGTTATCCGGCTTTAGTTTCAGATGAATTTACCGATATAGATAGAAAAGATTGGCTAAAAGGATACCTGAGAACGTATTTGGAAAGAGACGTAAGAGACCTAGCTGATTTCAAAAGTCTAGATCCATTTATTAAAATACAAAAAGTCTGCGCTTTATTGACAGGACAGCTCGTGAACTATTCTGCTCTTGCCAGAGAAGCGGGAGTTCAAGGAAAAACAGCACAACGATTTCTACATTATTTTGAAATGAGTTATCAGGCCATATTGCTTCAACCATGGCATAGAAATGAATTGAAAAGAATTACAAAATCGCCAAAACTACATTTTCTGGACCCTGGAATTCAAAGGACTATTACAGGAAATCTGGAAGGAGAATTAACAGGTCATGAATTTGAAAGTGCCCTGGTTTCTGAAATGTACAAACAAGCTAAAAATATAGGTTTCAGAGGAGAATTCTATCATTTACGAACCGTTGATGGTCGTGAGGTGGATTTTCTGATTGAAACCGAAAAAGGGTATTATGCATTTGAAATAAAAAAAACTAGTCATGTAAATAAAAGCGACGTGCGGCACTTGATAGATCTTGATGAGATCTTGGATAAACCTATTTTACAGCGCATAATATTAAGCAATGACAATCAGGTAAGAACTTTTTCAACTAATATTCAGGCTATTCCTGCCGCAATGTTTTTAGGCTAAAACAACCCTGTCTGTTGTACTTCGCAATCAAGGATTTGTAAATTGGAAATCACCAAAACGGATTTATTGCTCAAAATGTATGGTTCACCCCGCGCATTGGAAAAATTACTTGGGACCCACTAGGTGAAGAATCGTAGAAATTTTGAACTGTTTGAGGTGAAGCGATAGCGAAAGCGAGTTTTTAAAATTTCAGATTCGAACCGAATTAGGGTAAGAGATTTTTCCCAGCGCTAGCGCTTTTTTGTTTCTTTTTTAGGGCAATGCTAAAAAAGAAAGTAATAATCTAAATGGAACTTCTGCGTAACTTCAGAACTGGTGTGTATTATTTCCATGGCACAAGTGCCAAAACCGTTAAGATTTTGAAGAATTAGACACTCCGCTCACATCTCTGATTCTCACTCTTCGTCCAAAGACACCCTCAACCCTCAACTATTTACTCCTTAAACAGTTTACAACCAAATCAATGTATTCTTCACTCATATCTGTAAAGAATGGCAAACGGAGCAAACAATCCGAGAATTTTTCTGAGTTTGGTAATGAAAGTTGAGAATTGTATCGTTGAAAATATTTTGAGGTATGTAATGCGTTATAATGAAAGGCCGCATGAATGCTGACATTTTTCATTTTCGATAAGATTAAATCTCTGTATTCTTGGTTTTTACAAATAATAAATACATTGTGACCATTCGATTTTCCGTAATCAGGATATATTGGCAATGAAAAAAGGTCATTTTCTAATTCGCTTAATTCGTTGTAATAATATTGCCAAGTATGTAACCTTTTTTGTTGAATCACTTCCATCTTTTCGAGTTGGGCGAATAAAAAAGCTGCTGTTAGTTCATTTGGTGAAAAGGAACCGCCAAGGTCAACCCATTCGTATTTATTTACCTCATCATTCAGGAATGACTTTTTATTTGTTCCTTTGTCTCTAATGATTTCTGCTCGGTCAATAAAACGATTATCATTAATAATCAACATACCACCTTCACCTGAGGTGATGTTTTTAGTTTCATGAAATGAAAAGGCGGAGAAATGACCTATCCCACCAATTTTTTGAACTCCTTTTTCTGGTGAGATATATGTTGAATCAATAGCCATTGCGGCATCTTCAATTACGAAAATATTATTCTTTTTTGCGATTTCTATGATTCGATCCATATTGCAAGCAACACCACCATAATGAACGGGGACAATTGCTTTTGTTTTTGGCGTAATTAGATTTTCAATTAAATCTTCATCAATATTTGGAAAATCATTTTTGGAATCTGCAAAAACAATTTTAGCACCAAATTTCTCAAATACATTTGCCGTACTCACATATGTATAAGATGGAATAATAACTTCATCATCCGGGCCAATTTCGATTAACATTGCAGCCATTTCTAACGCATCAGTGCAAGAGGCAGTTAGAATAGCATTTCGAAATCCGAATTTTTCTTCAAAAAAAGCCTCACATTTTCGAGCATATTTTCCATTTCCACTCAAATTACCACTTGAAATGACATCTTCGATGTATCTCAACTCATTTCCAGAAATATATGGCTTGTTAAACGGAATCATAATTCATTACTAGGTAAATATTCTTAATAAACTATATTGAGTTTGACGACTTGTTCAATTTAAATTTTTGATTCACAACTTTAATCCCTCAACCATCAACCCTCAACCCTCAACTCTTAACCCTTAACCCTTAACCCTTAACCCTTAACCCTTAACTCTTAACCCTTAACTCTTAACCCTTAACTCCCCACCTCCCCACCTCCAAAAACCTCTTCATCATCTCCATCCCTTGCTGATGGCTTTTCTCCGGATGGTATTGAACCCCAAAAATATTTCCTTTTTCAAAGCCAGAAATGAACTCAGTTTCATAAGTCGTTTTGTGTAAAATGATATCTTCATTTGGAATTTCAGCGTAATAGCTATGAACAAAATAGAATTCTTGAATCAAATTTGACAACAATACACTTCCATTTCCTTCGACTGTATTCCAACCAACATGTGGAACCTTAAATTTTGTGCTGTCAGAAACATTAAATCGAACGATTTTTGTATCCACCCAACCCAACCCAGCAGTATTTCCCTCCTCACTGGATTTAGCCATTAATTGCATCCCTAAACAAATCCCAAGAATGGGTTTCTTTTCAATCAAAACAAAATGATTTAAGGCATTAATCAAACCTTTTTCTTCCATAGATTTCATGGCTTTTCCAAAATGACCAACGCCAGGCAATATCAGATGTGAACATTTTTGGACGTCTTCAGGTGTTTCAATCAATTGAAAATCTGATTTTAGCAAATGAAGTTTACGTGCAATTGAATGCAAATTCCCCATTCCATAATTTACCACACCAATCATAACCTAAAATTAGCAAACAACATTCAATTTATAATAATTTATCGAACTTTTTCAGTCTAGTTGCGTCAATTCTCAATCCCTAACTCCTAACTCTCAACTCCTAACTCTTAACTCTCAATTCTCAATTCGCAATTCTCAATTCTCAATTCTCAATTCGCAATTCTCAATTCTCAATTCTACATTCTCAATTCTCAATTCTACATTCTCAATTCTACATTCTCAATTCTCAATTCTCAATTCTGCATTCCCAATTCTAAACTTAAAATCTTATCTTTACAACCCATGTATCGCCCACGAATCATACCAGTTTTACTCCTAAAAAACAATGGATTGGTAAAGTCATTGCAGTTCAGAGATTACTCCTACATTGGTGATCCAATAAATGCTGTTCGGATATACAATGAGTTAGAAGCAGATGAGGTAATATTTTTGGATATCGAAGCGACCAAAAAAGGAAAATGCATCGATGTGCAGTTGGTTAGAGATATTGGAGAGGAAGCTAATATGCCATTTGGCGTGGGTGGTGGAATCTCAACCTTGAACCAAATTGAACAGTTAATTCATGCTGGTGCTGAAAAGGTTGTGATTTGCACTCAGGCCATAAAAAAACCGGAATTTGTTCGTGAAGCCACGGATGCTTTCGGTTCTTCAACAATTTCTGTATGCCTAGACTTTGGAAAAACGTTTTTTGGAAAAACAAAATTATTCAGTGATGCTGGTAAGAAATCACATAGCGTTAATCCCATTGATTTTGCAAAGCAAATGGAAGATTTTGGTGCTGGAGAACTTATCCTTCAATCAATTGATTTTGATGGGAAAATGAATGGATACAATCAAGATGTATCAATTGAAATAGCTCAAAATGTTACTATCCCAGTTACTATTTTAGGCGGAGCAGGTTCTTTGCAGCACATTCAGGAAGTAACCAAAAAATACACATTTAATGGTTATGCTGCAGGTAGCATGTTTGTATTTCAAGGAAAACAACGCGGGGTGCTAATAAATTATCCTTCATCGAAAGAAAAATCATCGTTAATTTAATCTTATTCACAGAGAAAAATAATTTTTTCAAATCAATTTCATTCACTACTTTTGCACTTCATGTCGGAAGAATATAGGATTTGTAAGCGTTGTTTGATGGATACTTCAGATCCGATCATTCGTTTCAATTCTGATGGGATTTGTAATCATTGTACAGAATTTATCAATATTCGGTCGGAACACAGTTACAAAGGAAAGGAAACAGATGAAAAGTTTCAATCTCTAATTCAAGAAATCAAGTCGGGTAGCAAGGGACGTCAATACGATTGTGTCATTGGTTTAAGTGGCGGAATCGATAGTTCATACGTTGCTTACCTTGCTAAAAAAAATGGACTTCGTGTTTTGGCTGTGCATATGGATAATGGTTGGAATTCGGAAGAGGCCGTTCAAAATATCCGAAACATTGCTCAAATACTAGGAATAGACTATGAAAGTTATGTTTTAGATTGGGAAGAATTCAAGGAAATACAATTAGCGTTTTTAAAAGCTTCCATACCAGAGGCTGACACCCCGACAGATATTGCCATTCTATCGAGCCTACACAAAGTGGCTAATAAATACGGCGTAAAATACATCATTAGCGGAGGTAATTTTGCAACTGAAGGAATCTTACCAAAGCACTGGCATTACAATGCTAAAGATTTGACCTATTTCAATCACATTCACAAAAAATTTGGAAAGGGAAAAATTAAGACATTTCCAACATTTGGATTCAGAAGTGAAATGTACTACAAATTGGTCAATAAAATTCGGATGGTTTATTTGCTTAATTATGTTCCTTACGACAAAGCAAAAGCTATTGAATTATTAGAAAAAGAGCTCAATTGGAAGAACTACGGAGGTAAACACTACGAATCCAAATATACTGGATTCATTCAGTCATATTACTTATTTAAAAAGTTCAACATCGACTATAGACGAGCTACACTATCCTCTCAAATTTGTGCTGGAGCTATTACTCGTGATGAAGCTCTAGAAATACTTAAAATGCCTCCTTTCAAGGAGGAAGTCGTTCAACGTGAAATTGAGTATATTGCAAAAAAACTCAGTATTTCGGTAAATGAATTAAATGAGATTATTAATTTACCGTCACATTGGTATACGGATTATCCAAACGATGAAAAATGGTTAAATTACGTGTACGATACCTATCGTAGATTGTTCAAAAAAGAAAAACTAGCTAGTTTTTAATTCGCTTCTAATTTTTTCAATATCTAGATTATCTTTTGTTTAATTTTCATTCTTAATATTATAAAGAATTCGTTCGTGTAATTTGTTAAGTTATCAAGGTAGATGATTCAAAGATTTGAAATGAAAGGTAAGATGAATGTATTTTTCAATTAATTTCGAGTGCTTTTTTAAATTCGGAACTTTTCAATTTTCATAATAAAGCTGAATTTCAAAATTTAGATCTAGAAATATTTGATTTTCAAAAGTCGAATTGCGCAATATACAAAGATTATGTTCGATTGCTCGGGTGGAAAAACCGCTCATACTGACCACTCCAAATCGGAGTATGTTGACCACCTAAAAACAACTGATTTACGAGCGTTATCGTAGTCGTAAATTCAAGCTTTAATATTTAAAGTTTGAAAATGGCAGCAAAAACGATAGACATGAGTAAATTAAGAAAAGTAATCAAGTTTTATGTTCAAGGCAAGAGTAAGGTATTTATCAGTAGTTACCTGGGTTTGTCGCGCAATACGGTAAAGAAGTATATTAAGCAGTTTAGTGGTTTAAAACTCACTTTTGAGGAGTTAGATAAGCTTACTGATGTTGAGTTAGACGAACTTTTCAATGTGCCAAAAAGAACATATTGCGTTAGCGCTGTATGAAAGTTGGGTGGGAGCTCAACTATTTCTTGGTGAAACGAAGTTGATTTTTTTGAAAAACGAAGTAAAAAATAAATTCTATCACTACAATCCCCGCGCCTTGAAAGATTAAACTGGGCACCCACACGACGAAGTTGCTTTTAAATTTCCGCTTGTTTGAGCCGAGGCACGAAGGTGAGTTTCGGGAATTTTAGCAAAAAGGAAAATGTGGGTAGTTGAATCTTTCGAGCGCTAGCGTTTTTTGGTTCCTTTTTGGGGCAATGCCAAAAAGAACATATTGCGTTAATGCTGTATGAAAGTTGGGTGGGAGCGATGCTATTTTTTTTGAGACGAGTTAAGAATAGGTTTCTCCCCTAAGATGTCTGCCTGGGGCAGGAGGGGAGATTGAGAGGGGTTACTCTCAAAAATAAATTCATTCCCAAAATCCCCGCGCCTTGAAAGATTAAACTGGGAACCCAAACGACGAAGTTGCGTTCAAATTTCCGGTCTGTCGGCCGCGGCCGGCTGTTTGAGCTGAGGCACGAAGGTGAGTTTCGGGAATTTTAGCAAAAAGGAAAATGTGGGTAGTTGAATCTTTCCAGCGCTAGACTTTTATTGGTTCATTTTTGGGGCAATGCCAAAAAGAACACAATCAAAATTATTTCACTTCTTACTTTTTTTACCGAAGCAGAAAAAAAGTAATCAAAAAAATGCTTTTTTCAAGTTTCATAATGCGTTTCCTTCGGATTACTCAGTCTTATCGCTTCTTGCTTTTGTCCTGATATTCCGGCTTGTCGTCAATTACATATCCCCGGAACCCTCAGAACCAGGAAGTCTCGACTTATTCGACATTTCCAGTTTACCGTATTTGTAGGATGCCGTCAGGAAAATCCTTCGTGTCAACCACTTAAATTCAGATTCCTGATAAACTCCTGGACGATCCACTTCGAAATAAAATCCTTGTTTGTTGAAAATATCGGTGATCCGTGTGCCAACTGATAATTTCCCTTGCAGAAATTTCTTTTCGAAAGCCAAATCAATCGGACCCTGTCGCTGTGCGATTCCTTGAACGGTAATTCGTCGTCCGTTATAGGTTGCACTCAGTTGAACGGTTGCTGTTTTGTTCCAAAATTCAATGGACATATTGTATTTGAAATTCATGACATATCCTTGTCGGTTAGGCAATTCAGCCAGATTAGTGATATACCAAATGTAGTTACCATTCCACGAAAAAGTATTTCGCCACCACGAATAAGGTTTGTAAGTCACAACCAATTCTTGACCTAAGGTTTTTGTTTCACTTATGTTTTTGAATGTTACTGCTGACGTTCCGTTTTCATAAAACTCTTTAAAACGGGTAATTACACCTTTATTATGTCGATAGTACGCACTTGCCAAAACGGACCATTTTTTTCTATCATGAGAAAATGAAAAATCATAGGAATCAATGTATTCGGGTTTCAAATATGGATTTCCTTTTCGCAAATTAAACGGATCGGCATACGTAGTAAATGGATTCATATCAGCCGAACTTGCTCTGGTGATTCGCTTGCTATAACTAAGCCCGATTTCAGTCTTTTCGGCTAACGAATAACGAATGTGTGCCGATGGGAAAAAATTGAAATAATCATTCACGATTCTCAATGTATCAGTCAATAAATTCGGGATTTGGTATGCCTGTTCCAATCGAATTCCACCTTGGTATTTGAATTTACCGATTTGCTGACCAAAAATCCCGTAAATACTATAAATCTGTTCATCGTAACGGTAATTGAAATTTGCTAAGGTGTCTTCAAACAATTGATTCGAAATACTGTCTCTTGTCTCTGAAATTGGGTTAACAGCCTGTTGAGCAATAATTGCTTTTGCTCCGGTTTCCATTCGAGCATTTATTTTTGGAAAAAGGTAGGTGAAATCAAATTGAAGGTTTGATATGTTGTTTTTTTCCTTGTTGAATAATTGCTGATACAAATCTTTTTTACCACTCAACGTTGAATCAGGATTGTAATAAATATTCTGGTAATACCCTTGTATCGATTCATTTCCAAATGACTGACTAAAATCAAAAACATAATTTCCACGATCGTCTTTCAAATCATGACGAAAATTCAAGTTCACATCATAGTTATGCTGCTGTGTTGGATCATACGAAATTCGTCGCCATAAATCAGTTGAAGTGACAGGATTGGTATACACATTGCTCCATAAATCACCTGTACGATCTCTCCTGCCAACATTTCCTGTTGCAGAAAAAGCAAGTGTATTTCTTCCTTTCAAGAAAAAATCTGCTCCCAAGCGAAAGGTATTTCCGGAATTTAAATCCGTTCCTGTTCGATTTTGGTCCACCATCAAGCTCGTTCCCGAATCAAAAGTTTGACGAATAAATGAAGTGTTGTTTCTAAAGCCATCCAAATATCGATAATTGTAAATTCCATAAACGTTTACCCATCCATTTCTATAACTGAGTGACGCATTTCCTTCAGCTACATTTCCACCGGTTAAATCTCCTGAACCTAAATTCAC
>JBIIVA010000050.1:0-14144 GCA_044339705.1 Crocinitomicaceae bacterium | reverse complement strand
AAAACAATATTAATGATTCCTGAAGTTCCATCGGGGTTATATTTGGCAGATGGATTCGTTACAATTTCGATCCGCTCTACCGATCCCGCAGGAAGAGCATCTAATAAAGTTTTCCCATTTCCACCAGATAATGAACTAGGGCGACCATCAATTAGAATGGTTACAGTACCCTCTCCTCGTAACATTACATTTCCATCTTGATCGACTTCTACCGAAGGCAAACGATTCAAAATGTCATTCGCTGTTCCTCCTTTAACCGATAAATCTTCGGCAACATTGTAAATTTTCTTATCAATTCCGGTTGTCAGAACATCCGATTTACCAATTACATTAACTCCTTCAAGTGCTACTTCTTTGTCGGGAATTAATTTTATTGTTCCGGCATTATATAATTTGGAGGTTGAGGAAAAAGTCACCGGAGAAATAAATTGGGTTTCGAAACCGGTTATACTGATTTTTAATAGAAAAGAACCGTAAGCCAAATTTTCCAAATTGAATTTACCATCGGAATCCGTATAAACTCCTGCTAAAACAGATGAATCCTTTGAAGAAATCAGTTTTATGGAAACGTATTCCAATGGTTTTTCTGTATTCGAATGAATAATGCGACCTATAAGAATTCCCTCTCCGTTGCTAGTTTTGTTTTGAGCACGAACAATGGTTAAAAAAAATAGGAAAAAAAGAAGGATGAATTTAATAGTTCGCATTTCGACTGCAAAGCTACGCATTTCAAAGAATAAAAGTAGATTTACCAATACCAACTACGAAAAACTTGATTAACGATAAGTCTTGAAAAATTATCATTTCGTTTGTCGAAAAATTACTTACTTTTGCCTTTCAAAAAAAGCGTTATGTTAGAAAACTTAAGTTTTGACCTCATTAAATCAAAATTTAATTCCGATAAGAAATTCAAATTAGGAACCTATATCGTAGGTGGAATTGTAGTCTCATTATTAGTGTTTCTTCTTTACAGACAATTCATTTGGGTTCCTAGCAATGAAAAATCAAACGACGGTTGGTGGGTTGCCATGAACTACATCTCAAAAGATTCAACTGATCAAGCGATCAAAACGTTAGAGCCTTTTGTTCGTAATTATGACGGGAAAACGGGTGGTGAGATTGGACAGTATTTGTTGGCGACTCAATACATGAAAAAAGGTCAATTCAAAAAGGCAATGGACAATTTGAAAGATGTTGATTTGAACGATACCTATTTGAGCGTTTATGCCGTTGGTCTTCAGGGCGATTGTCTATCGGAAATGAAGAAATTCGATGAAGCCGAGCATCAATATGTTGAAGCCGCAGAAATGGAAGACAATGAGTTTACTAGCCCGATGTATTTTTTCAAGGCTGGTTTGTGTGCTGATAAATTGAAGAAATTTGACAAAGCGACTGAATATTACACAACGATTCAGGATAAGTATCCAACATTCGCTTCTCAAAAAACAATTGAGAAATACATCGCTCGTTCAAGCAATAACATTTTAAAATAAGATGGCGACAGCCAACAGAAATTTATCTGAATACAATAAGGAGGAAATTCCAAATGGTGCCGATTTTAAAGTCGGCATTGTTGTTTCTGAATGGAATGATCAAATTACTTTCAATTTGCTAAAAGGTGCCAAGGAAGCATTGTTAGAAAATGGTGTTTTGGAGCAAAATATCATCGTTCAATTTGTTCCTGGAGCATTTGAACTGGCGTTGGGTTCGCAATATTTCTTGGAAAAGGTTGAGGTAGATGGCGTTATTGCGATTGGAGTTGTTATTCAAGGAGAAACGAAACATTTTGATTTTGTTTGTTCAGGAACTACCCAAGGAATCATGGATGTGATGCTCAAATACAACAAGCCCGTTGCTTTCTGTGTTTTGACCGACAACAACATCCAACAATCCATCGACCGTTCAGGTGGAAAGCACGGAAACAAAGGAATTGAAGCTGCAATTGCCTGTATGAAAATGATTGCGAACAAACGATTATTTAATCACTAAAATTTTTGAAATGACATTAATCAAATCGATCTCCGGAATTCGAGGAACTATCGGTGGAAAAGTGGATAATGCACTCACACCAATTGATGCTGTGAAATTTGCTGCTGCATACGGAACTTGGTTAATCAATAGAAATCCCAAAACGAAATTAAAAGTTGTAATTGGACGCGATGCTCGAATTTCAGGACAAATGATTTCTGATTTGGTTGTCTCAACCTTAGTTGGACTTGGAATTGACGTTGTAAATTTAGAATTATCTACTACTCCTACTGTTGAAGTTGCCGTTCCGATGGAAAAAGCTCACGGAGGAATCATTTTAACAGCCAGTCACAATCCGAAGCAATGGAATGCGTTAAAATTATTGAATGAAAAAGGTGAATTCATTTCAGGTCAAGACGGAGAACACGTTTTGAAAATTGCAAACGAAGAATCTTACCATTTTGCAGAAGTTGACGATTTAGGAAAGGTTACATTTGATGATTCATACATGCAAAAACACATCGATGCGATTTTGGCTTTGCCATTGGTAGACAAAAAAGCTATTGAAGCTGCCAATTTCAAAATCGTGGTGGATGCTGTGAATTCAAGCGGAGGTATTTTTGTACCTGCATTATTAAAACAATTGGGCGTATCCCAAATCACCGAAATGTATTGCGAACCATCAGGCCATTTCCCGCACAATCCAGAACCATTACCTGAACATTTAACGGATTTATCAAATAAAATAAAAGAAATAGGAGCTCACGTTGGAATTACTGTAGATCCGGATGTTGATCGTTTGGCGCTGGTTTGTGAAGATGGAAGCATGTTTGGAGAAGAATACACCTTGGTTGCATGCGCGGATTACGTTTTAAAACATACCCCTGGGGCAACTGTTTCTAATTTGTCGTCAACTCGAGCGTTGCGTGACATAACTGAGGAAGCTGGGCAAACCTATGCAGCAGCTGCAGTTGGTGAAGTGAATGTAGTTGTTAAAATGAAAGAGGTAAATGCAGTAATCGGTGGCGAAGGAAATGGCGGTGTTATTTACCCAGAATTGCATTACGGAAGAGATTCATTGGTTGGAATTGCCTTGTTTTTAAGTCATTTGGCGCACGAGAAAAAATCCCTATCTGAATTAAGGGATTCCTATCCGAAATACATTATCTCAAAAAACAAAATTGAGTTAACTCCCGAAATTAATGTGGACGAAGTACTGGTAAAAATGGCTCAAAAGTACGCTCATGAAGAAGTTGACACCACAGACGGTGTTAAAATTTACATCGGAAAAGAGTGGGTTCATTTACGAAAAAGTAATACGGAACCAATTATTCGTATCTACTCAGAAAGTAAAAGTGCCGAAGCTGCCGATGCTTTGGCAGAGAGAATTATTGGGGAGATAAAAAGTTTGATTTAACAGATGGTCAATTGGATCAATTTGGAATACTTCAATCTTTTAATTTAGAAGGTGAAGAAATAATTTTATAAACCGATGTTTAGTAGAATTAATTCAAAAAAAAGACCGAAACATCGGTCTTTTTAAGTTTATAAAATAAAAAATTACTTTGCCATAATTTGATCTTCAGACGACTGAGCAATAGCAGACTTCTCGATTCTTATTTTTGAGCTATCCGATTGAATCAAAACAGTCGACTCGGCAATTTCTAGAATTTTTCCATGAATGCCACCAATCGTTACGATTTTATCACCTGGCTTCAACCCTTCTCTAAATTTCTTTAACTCCTTTTGTTTCTTCGTCTGCGGACGAATCATGAAAAAATAAAACACAAAAATCATCAGAACGACGATTACAATGTTCATTGAATTCTTATCCATAACTTACTTTTTTAAGGTTCCTTTAATTGTTACCACGGTTAAATTCGGCTCCGTGTTAGCCATAATTGTTACTGACTTCACAATGTTTTTCGATGATAAATTCTCAGTATTCACTTCTGCAATAATTTCTCCCGTTTCTCCAGGTTGTATTGGTTCTTCAGGTTTTTCAGCAACTGTGCACGAACAAGAGCCTCTTACTTCACCAAAAACTAAGGGATAGTCTCCTGTATTTTCGACTTTAAAATGAGCTTTTATAATCTCTCCTTTAATTACAGTGCCCGCGTTGAACTCAGGGGTAATTTCCATGGTTGTTTTCTGTCCAACTTCTATTTTCTGGTCTTGACCACATGCAAAGAGCATTAAAATTCCTACAAATGCTATACTTTTCTTCATTTTATTTACGATAAAAGTCCTCTTCCTATTTTTACAATTTTCTTTTCTTTTGTCAATCTTGAAATTGCTTTATCCAAAATTCCGTTGATGAAAACATTACTTTTGGGAGTACTATAGAACTTAGAGATTTCAATGTACTCATTCAAAGTAACCTTCGTTGGAATGCTGCTGAAATTCTGAAGTTCGGTAATTCCCATTTTCAAAAGTAGAATATCCATTCGAGCAATACGATCTAATTCCCAGTTTTCAGCCAATTCATTAATCAGCATTTCATTTTCAGAATCCATTTCGATGGTTCTTTTTACCAACTGTAAAATGAATTCTTTTTCATCGTCGTCTTCTTTGAATAATGGTAATACTATAAAGTCACCTTTTTCTGGGATAGCTTTTAACGTTTTTAGTACCATGGAACAACAAAGGTCGAGATCATCTAACCAATGAATGCTCATTTCCTCAAAAAAATGATATAAATAAGAAGAATTTGCAATTTCAGTTTTGAATAATTGCACTGCAAAGGATCTACCTTCCTCAAATCCAGAAAGACCATTGTTCATGTGCTCGAAGAATACTTCGCTTTCCATGATTTGCAAATACATTTTTCTGAAAATTTCTTGATTAACAGCGCCTGTCCAGTTCACTTTTCGCTGTTCAGATAATTTTCTTAATTCATGGGAAGACTCTAGTTGGGAAATAATTTTATTTTCAACCAATTTTAAATTTGGATTCAAATCTTCAGCTGTTGGTCGGAATTTCTTTTTTCTTTCTTCGATTTTATTTTCGGCTGCCCTTTTTACTTCTGCTAAAGTCAACAATAAATAGAGATACATGTCATACATGCGTTCAACCGTGAATAAAACTTCTTTTTGTGCTTTTACAACATCGGTTTCATTCGATTGATAGAAAGCATACAAAATCTGAAGGACTTTGATTCGTAAATGTCTTCGATTTAGCATCTTATAAAGGTAGTTTTACGCGACCGATCGCTTCAATTCGTTCTTCAGCCATTTTATTTGCAATCTGAAACGTGGGAATATTTTCAGATTTCGAGCGATTCACAATATTTAAAATAGTTGTGTAGATTTCTTCGGCTTTTGTTTTTGCCCATTCCGATGAAAGCCCTTGAACTTCTGAAAAACAATTGATGACTCCTCCCGCATTAATCGTAAAATCAGGGGCATAGACTATTCCTTTGTTCATGACGTCAATGCCATTTTTTGATTCTGATTTCAACTGATTATTAGCAGCACCAGCAATGATTGAGCACTTCAATTTGGTTAAGGTCTCGTCATTCACAGTTGCTCCAAGAGCGCAAGGTGCATATATATCCATATCAACATCATAAATATCCTCAGGTGCAACAACTTTCGCATGATACTTTTCTGAAACACGCTTTAATGTTTCTGTATGAATATCCGTAACAAAAACCTCAGCTTTTTCCTTTGTTAAATGGTCAATCAAATATTCTCCAACGTGCCCGGCACCTTGAACCGCAACTTTTTTTCCTGTTAATGAATCTGAACCAAATTGGGCTTTGGCGCAGGCTTTCATTCCCATGTAAACGCCATATGCTGTTACAGGCGATGGATCACCGCTTTTCCCGGGAAGACCAACGACATGTTTCGTTTCCATGCTTACCCAATTCATATCAGTAGGGGAGATGCCTACGTCTTCAGCTGTAATATATTTTCCTGCCAGGGAATTCACAAACTTCCCAAATCTTCTGAATAATGCTTCCGATTTTTGTGTTCTTGAATCACCAATAATAACTGCTTTTCCTCCACCTAAATTCAATCCTGAAATCGAATTCTTGTAGGTCATTCCTCGCGACAATCGTAGAACGTCATTCAATGCTTCCATTTCGTTGGAATAAGTCCACATGCGAGTTCCTCCTAATGCCGGACCCAAAACTGTATTGTGAATAGCAATGATTGCTTTCAGTCCGGTAGCTTCGTCGTTACAAAAAAGGATTTGTTCATGTCCTAAATTCGCCATTTGAGCAATTACCGGGTTTTCAGTAAGCTCGCTGACGGAAAGAGTTTTAATTTCAGACATCGTAAATATAGTTCGTTAACTTTTGACATGAATGGTTAAATTTGCACTGCCATTCAGGTTGGCAAAATTAGAAAATTATCCATGAAATCACTTCGATACCTCAATAAATATTTCGTCAAATACAAATGGCATTTTTTGTTGGGTATCATTTTTACGGTTATCAGCAACTATTTCGGTGTTAAAATGCCTATATACGTTAAAGAAACTGTTGATAATTTAATGGCTACGACCAAAATTACCGGATTAGAAGCAGCATTTTGGCTTTCGTTGAAGTTAGGAGGAATTTACATTTTACTTTCATTTTTGAAAGGCTTTTTCCTGTTCCTTATGCGACAAACAATTATTATCATGTCGCGCCTGATCGAATTCGATTTAAAAAATGAAATCTTTCAACACTATCAAAAATTGGATTTAGCTTTTTTTAAACGCAATTCTACC
The DNA here is from genome assembly GCA_044339705.1 of Crocinitomicaceae bacterium. Lineage (GTDB taxonomy): Bacteria > Bacteroidota > Bacteroidia > Flavobacteriales_D > Crocinitomicaceae > UBA952. Next base: position 7,457 of record JBIIVA010000050.1, on the reverse strand, counting down.
GGAGATTTAATGAATAGAATCTCAGAAGATGTAGGTTTAGTTCGCATGTATTTGGGACCTGGAATTATGTACACCATCAATCTTGTGATTTTGAGCTCAATGATCATTTATCAGATGATTCAAATTTCAGGTAAATTGACTTTTTTCGTTTTGCTACCGCTTCCTATTATGTCGTTTTTAATTTACTCGGTATCAACACGTATCAACAAGATGAGTAAACTAGTTCAACAAGAACAGTCTCTTTTATCAACTATTGCGCAAGAAACATTTGCTGGAATGCGAATTATTAAGGCTTACAATCGAGATGAAGAAACATCAACTAAATTTTCTGCATCATCTAATGAATATCAAAAACGAAGTATGAAGTTGGTGTTAACGAATGCTTTATTTATGCCAACCATGATTTTTTTAATTGGAATCAGTACGTTAATTACAATTTACTTGGGAGGATTAATGACATACGACAAACAAATATCTTTGGGTGGCATTGTAGCCTTTATTTTCTTTGTCAATAATTTAACATGGCCATTCGCTAGTGTTGGTTGGGTAACATCCATTATTCAACGTGCAGCTGCTTCCCAAAATCGAATCAATGAATTTTTAAAAACAAAACCTGAATTTGAAAACAGTAATCATGGAGACTTTACTTTTAAAGGCGATATCGAATTTCGAAATGTTACGTTCACTTATCCTGATACAGGAATAAAAGCGTTGGAAAATGTTAGTTTCAAAGTAAAAAAAGGAGATACTTTGGCCATTGTTGGTAGAACAGGAAGTGGAAAGTCGACAATTCTTCAGCTTCTCTTGAGGCAATATCACTGTGATTCAGGAGAAATCTTGATTGACGGAAAGAATATTCAAGCGATCAATTCAGATGCTTTTCGTGATATGAGTGGAATAGTTCCGCAAGACGTATTTCTATTCTCGGATACAATTGCAAATAATTTGAAATTTGGTTCCAAAGAAAAGAATGTTTCAGAGCAAGAATTAATTGAAGTAACTAAAGCTGCGCACGTTTATAATAACATCATTGACTTTCCAGATAAATTTGAAACGATTCTGGGAGAACGAGGAGTTAACTTGAGTGGTGGACAAAAACAACGTATTAGCATTGCACGTGCTTTACTAAGAAAACCTCAATTGCTTTTACTAGATGACTGCCTTTCTGCTGTTGACACGGAAACAGAAGATATCATCTTAAACAATATCCATAGAAATCATCAAGAACGAACGACCATTGTAGTTAGCCATCGAATTTCAACGATTCGTAATGCGAATGATATTCTTGTACTTGATCAAGGTCATGTGATTGAACAAGGATCACACGAAGAACTGCTCGCGAAAAATGGTTCTTATGCGGAAATGCATCGTAAACAACTTGAGAAATAATTCTTCATTCTATTTCTTTTATACCCGTCTGTTTGCCAACAAAGGTGGGGGTTCTCCCGAAAACGGATTCCAACGACCAATAGTTCGAGCTTCCATTCCAATGGCACGTATCACAGATCGATCACCATAACGCAAACGAATTCGATCCAAGGCATTGTAAAGTGCTGCATAATCCAAAGACTCATCAAACAAATTCAGCTGGTGAAATCCAGAGACAAGCGAACTGTAACGAACTCCAATCAATCGCACAAGTAAACGCCGGCTGTATAAACGCTCAAACAAATCACTCACAATAGGTAAAAGCTGGTGATCGGCAGCGGTGTAGGGAATTTGTTTTTGCAAGGTTTGCGTTTGAAAGTCGGAATAGCGAATTTTAACCGTCACACAACCTGTTAGCTTTTCGCCTCTACGCAATTGAAAAGCTAGATTTTCGGCCATTGCCAACATGATTCCACGAAGTTTAATTACATCAATCGTATCATAATCAAACGTTCGCTCGGTGGAAATCGACTTTCGTTCGTTGTATTGCTCGACGGGAGAATTGTCCAAGCCATTCGCTTTTTTCCAAATCGTAACGCCGTTTTCACCTAGAGCACTTTGAATCATTTCAACTGGCATTTCCTGAATCGTTTGGATTTTACGCACACCTAAATTACAAAGCGTTTGATAGGTTTTTATTCCCACCATCGGAATCTTCCGAACGGAAAGCGGCGCTAGAAATTCACGTTCCGAACCATAATCGATTCGCAGTTGATTATTTGGTTTTGCCTCACCGGTAGCGATTTTGGAAACCGTCTTGTTTTGCGATAAACCAAATGAAATCGGTAAACCTGTTTCTTTTAAAATCCGTTGACGCAGTTCCGAAGCGTATTTCATCGTTCCAAAAAACTTGTCCATTCCTGTTAAGTCCATGTAAAACTCATCAATAGACGTCTTTTCATAAACAGGAACCGATTCCCGAATGATATCCGTTACTTCGTGCGAAAACTTGCTATACGTCTCCGAATTACCTTTGATGATAATTGCCTCTGGACAACGCTCTCTTGCCATTTTCATAGGCATCGCCGAATGAATTCCAAACTGACGAGCTTCGTAACTACAGGAAGCTACGACACCCCGATCGGATGTTCCTCCAATCAAAATCGGTTTTCCAATTAATTTGTTATCTAATTTTCGTTCACAGGAAACAAAAAATGTGTCCAAATCCATGTGAACAATCGAACGCAATACAGCCATTTTTCAAGTTTTTGAAAGGTAAATTTTTCTGTAAGCGCATATCGTTTGTTGTACAAAGTTAGAAAATGATTAAAAAATAATCTAAATAAATGATTAAAAAATAATCTTTAGGTAGCATAATGAAATTTCGACATTATTAATCACAGATCCCTTTTTGACTTGATCCGGAATAGTTGATTAACAAATATAGTTGAGGTTAACTCGGTAATAATTTAATAATCAAGAATATATGTGATATGAAAAAAAAATAATTTTTAACCGTAAATTCTCCTTTAAATAAAAAACCCTCAACTATCTTATTGATAATCAAGGGTTTATTTTTCTAAGTGGTACCTCCAGGAATCGAACCAGGGACACAAGGATTTTCAGTCCTTTGCTCTACCAACTGAGCTAAGGTACCAGCCTAATTGGAGTGCAAATTTATACAAAATTTCTTTTCATGCTAATCAAAACCATAAAAAAATCTTAATTCCGTCTATCTTTGTAAAAATGACTTTGCCTCAAAAATACGCCTGTTTGGATTTTGGTAATACAGATGTGAAAATGGCATTGTTCGAGCAAGGTGAACTTTCTTGTGTCGAACGTTTTGGTTATGAACAGGAATTGTTCAATTTTTTGTCTTTTGAGGTGCCTATTGCAGTTTCATCTGTTCGGAATAAATCGTTAGAATCTGAACTAAAAAACTATTTCACTAATTTAATATTTATCAATTCGTGTTCTAAATTGCCTTTTCATAATTCCTATTCAACTCCAGAAACACTTGGAATAGACCGCTTGTGCAATGCAGCTGCGCTTTCCGGTAAAAATGAGTTAGGAGCCAAACTCGCTATTGACTTGGGTACTTGTATCAAATTCGACTTTCTTGATTCCAAAAATCATTATTTAGGTGGTTCAATTTCTCCAGGTCTGAGAATGCGTTTTTTAGCCTTAAACCAACTAACAGCGAAATTACCACTCATCGAACCGGATAAGAATCCAAAATTAATTGGCCAAACAACTAATGAGTCTATTCAATCAGGTGTTCATAACGGAATAATGGCTGAGGTCATGGGAATGATATCCATTTATGAGAGACAATTTCCAAATTTGACCGTTTATTTTACGGGTGGAGATCTCCAAAATTTTGATTTCCCTCAAAAAAATAACATCTTTGTGGACGAAAATTTAACCTTAATCGGAATTTCCGAAATATATAAGCTCAATGCGCACCTTTTTTAGTTCCCTTTTTATTTTGATTTTTATTGGAGTTCGAGCTCAATCGGTTAATTCCAATGTACTTTCCTATTATGGTTTGGGAGAACGCGCCATAGGTAATCATTCAATTTATGATGCGTTAGGAACCAACAATTTTAACCTGTTGGATTCAACTCAATTGAACTTTTTTAATCCAGCCTCTTATTCTTTAATGAGCGCAGGAAATACTTTGCTATCGGTGGGAATTTACGGACGCACATCGCAGTACACGTTTAACGACATTACCGAATATCAGTTTTCTGCTATGCCCGATCATTTTGCATTAGGTTTCAAAATGCGCAAACGGATGGGTATGTCATTTGGTTTGAAACCTTTTTCAAATAGAGGTTATTCATTCTCTCAAAGATTATTTACTGGGACAGACTCTATCAAGTACGAATACGCGGGTAAAGGTGGAATTCAAGATTTGTTTTTAGGTTTTTCATACGGATTAATACAAAAAAATAGCACCAAACTTTCACTTGGATTGAATGCTTCCTACTTGTTTGGAAAAGTCACAAACGAGAAACAATCTATTTTAATAGATGGAAATACTTTTTCAGGAGGAGTTGGTCGCCACAGCATTAATATCAAGTCGTTTCACTATGAATTCGGATTGATGGTCAGGCAAAAATTGGGTAAAAGACAAGAAGTTACCTTGTCCGCAGTGTATGCGCCTGGTCAATCCTTAAATGGCACATCAACACGAGAACTTTATACTGCCGCCAATATCAATACTTTGAGTACTTATGATACACTTGATTTTAACCAGGTAGATGGACAAGTCAACTTGGGAATTGAAAGTAAATATGGTTTGGCATATCAATTTTCTTTTCCTGATTGGAAACGCAAAACGAGAGCGCTGCATCCACAGCTTACAGTTCTTGCTTCATACACCTCTATTAACGCTGGAACATACGATTTTGAAAATTCAATCTCTTTTGAAAATTCAAACGCATCTAAAATTGGAATCGGATTGCAATTTAAACCCGAAGCGAAATTGTATGAGAATATTTCGACGCTGAAGTTTTTCGAAAAGCTAACCTATCGTTTCGGAGCTTATTCCTCACAACTACCCTATGTAACTTCTTCAGGAAGTCAATATCTAGAACAAGCATTTACGGTTGGGTTTGGTATGCCGATTTTGGCTCAACAAGGTCTTTCTTCCTTGAATTTATCCATTGGATTTGGAAACAGAGGTGTAAGCGAGCCCAGTTTTACTACGGAACAGTTTATAACTTTTAATTTTGGACTTGTTATTTCGCCATCCAATTTTGATCGTTGGTTTAGAAAGCGTAAGTTGGATTAATTCATGAAAACTCATCAATTATTCATTTCTATATTCATTTTTATATTCTTTTCTTGTGAAAATGACCTGGAAACGATAAAAAAAATTACATTCAACGCCAAATCACCGGACGAAACAACCAAGAATTTAAAAATGATTTACTCGGATTCCGGATACGCCAAGGTTGAAATTTATGCGGCGCTTGCTGAGACCTTTCGATCTAAAGAATCAATTTCAAAAATTAAAGATAGTCTTCGCGTTAATTTTTTTTCTCAAGGGGGAGAAGTTGTTTCAACTTTGAGTGCTCGTTATGGCGAGATAAATTACACGAAAGGTACCATTCTAGTTCGTGATTCTGTTCGATTGTATAACTTCGCAAAAAAACAAATGTTAGAGACAGAAGCCTTGTTTTGGAACCAAAAGGACAGTTCTATTTACTCGCTTTCTCAAGTTATTATTAAATCGCCCAAAGGAATTGTTTTAGGCGATGGAATCCGAACCAATCAAAGTTTTAGTAAATATGTTTTATTGAATCCCTCTGGCAGGGTAGAGCTAGAAAAAGAATTTGAAATTGATTAAAATTAAATTATGATTACTTACGCTAACATCATGCGCTATTTTTGGCTGGTTGCCTCGATTATTATGTTCATTGGAATTACCTATTTTGGTCTAAAAGAAGGATTCGAGAATTGGTGGTATAACTACATTTTTGCCTTTATCGCTTTAGTTGCTTTTTTTTTACGTTCGTTTATGATCCGCCGAATGAAAAAACACATGGTATATCTTGAGGAACAAAAATCAAAGGAGGAAGTTTCTCAAAATTAGTTTCCATTTGTCATCCATTTTTGCTTCTCTTACAAGTAAATTCATCTGTGGAGTATTTTTTTATTTTATTTAGATGTTTCAAACTAAATTTGATTTTGAACGTAACATTTGAACCTTTATAATTGTCTATTTGTAAATGCGTATTTTTCTGGTCATTGCGTTTGTTATTTTTAACACAATTTTGTTTTCACAACAATTTGTGCGAGGTACAATTTATGATGAGCGAAACGTTGCCATTCCTTATGCCAAAGTATTTGTTAAAAATAATACGGAACAACGAACGGTATCAGATGAAAGCGGAAGGTTCGAATTATCGGTTATGCCGGGTGAGTACTTTCTAGTTTTCAGCGCTACAGGATTTCAAGATAGAGAGGCGTATGTGAGTATCAATAACATAGATGTTGTTCGTGATATCCAATTATTCCCCATTAAAATACAGGAGTTACAGGGTGTCGAGGTAACTGCTAAGAAAAGTAATCCGGGTCGAGAAATCATGTTAGAGGTGGTTAAGAAAAGAGAACAAATCAATCCTTGGAATTACCCGCATATAGTCGATGTATACATCAAAGCTTCCGAAAAATTAGATGTTAAGGAAAAGGAGAAAAAGAACAATGATGAAGAACGAACTGATACAGATCCACTTGAAAATGCTGAAAAGAAAGAAAAAAAATTAAGTTGGACAGATAAAATGAATTTAGTTGAAGTTCAACTTCAGCGGAATTATGCTCCCGGAAATAAAGTAAAAGAAATTAGAAGTGCCTATACTTTGAGAGGAACAGATCAATCACTCTATTACACTACAACCGTTAAATCTAATTTCAATTTCTTCGAAAATCTTTTACATTTGGACGATTTACACCAAACTCCCGTTAGTTCACCGATTTCCAGCCCCGGTATTCTTTCATATAAATATCGATTGATTGAAAAGTATGAGGAGAATGGAAAAATGATTTCAAAGATTAAAATTATTCCAAGAAACATTGCCACAACTACGCTTGAAGGATACATTTGGGTAATTGATTCCTTATGGCTAGTGCAGAAACTAGAATTAACGATGAACAAAGGAAATCTTCTTGTCTATGATTATTTCACGATTTATCAAGAGTTTGATCATCCCGGTGACTCAATTTGCGTTCTAAAATCTCAAACATTGGATTACGGAGTAAAATATAAAAGCGAAACTTCTAAATGTCAAACTACAGCTTTATTTTCAAATTACAATTTTAAGCCAACTTTTTCCAATAAATTTTTTAATACCGAATTGGCTGTAACCGAGAAAGAGGCCTATGAAAAAGATAGTTCATTCTGGGCAACTGTAAGACCTGCAACTTTAACAGAGGAGGAACGAAAATTCATCATAGCTAAAGACAGTATCAAGGATTACCAAAATCGCAAAGAATATCTAGATTCGGTAGACAAAATTTTCAATAAAGTTACATTTTTAAAAGTGATTTGGTTCGGCGTTGATCATCGAAACAGGGCAGAG
>JBIIVA010000021.1:0-21482 GCA_044339705.1 Crocinitomicaceae bacterium | reverse complement strand
ATCCTCAGTTGGAATAAATGATTTGAGTTCAGAGTTAGTTGAAATAAATCCGAATCCAAGTAATGGTCATTTCACGGTTAATTCAAATGGATTGGAGTTCAAATCCATTGATGTTTTTTCTATGAATGGAACGCTTGTAAATACATTCAAAACAAATGGAGTTTCCACTGAAATAGATTTGAACGTTCAAAAAGGAATCTATCTATTGAAAATGAATTCAGAAAATGGTATCATTACGAAACGAATTCTAGTAAACTAAAACAGCAATTACTTTTTAAATTGAATATTAAAGGCTATCTTCGAGTAGCCTTTTTTTATTAAGATGCGTTTTTCATTTATTTTAATTCTTCAATTTCTGATCATTAGCAATCTTTTTGGTCAACTTATCATAAATGAGGGTTGCAATAAGAATTATAGTTCACTGATGGATGAAAATGGAGATGCAGAGGACTGGATTGAGATTATAAATTCAGGCAGTGATTCAATAAATTTACTGAATTACTCCTTGTCAGATAAACAAACAAAATCGAAAATGTGGACTTTTCCAAATTTCACATTAAATACGGGAGAGCGCGTAATGGTTTTTTGTAGTGGAAAAAATCGTTTTTTAGGTGGGGCATTTGATTTTTGTTTAAGTCAGCAAAATTTCAATCCGTCTGTTGGTTGGAATACACATTTGTTTGCAACGCCTTTTCAATGGGATGGAATTTCAAATATTATTCTCAATATTTGTTCCTACAATAATTCGGGTTATACAGAAAATTCTATATTCTATCAAAGTGAAACACCATATCCATCAACATTAGTTTCTTATGCTGACGGAAGTCCGTTAGCTTGCTCCTCAAATGGCGGTCAAATATACAGTCGCCGTCCGAACATTCGTATTAATGGCTTTCAGATTGGTTTTGGAACAATCATGAATAGTAACACCGATTATCCGGCGCCCTATGGAAATTGGTACTGGGGGGCAAGACATCAAATATTGTATCGTGCTGATGAATTAATAGCAGCCGGTGTTAATCCGGGCAATATAAATTCGATTTCGTTTGAAGTGGCTGTAACAAACGGTGAGTTTTACAATTATGTTGATTTGTTTTTGGTGGAAACCGAAATAAATGAATTAACAAGCGAATTTGCTCCTCTCAATGGCTCGAAATTTCATACGAATTTTAAATTGGACGGAAATGGCGAATCAGTGTATCTTTTCTCTGAAACAAATCAAATAGTGAGTCAGTTAAGGGTAGAGTCACCCCAAAAAGATATTTCCTGTGGTCACAGTCCGGATGCATCAGGCATTATAAAATGGATGATTCCAACACCAAATGCCCCGAATCAAACTACTCAAGTATTTTATGATACGTTAATTCAGCCGACTATTTCTGTTCCCACTGGTATAAAAACTACTGCATTTACATTGACCATTAGTAATCCTAATTCTCAAAATATTCCAAATAAGTTGGTATATACGTTGGATGGTTCGACACCCACTTTTAGTTCTTTAACTTATACAAATCCAATCTATATCAATAGCAATAGGGTTGTAAGAACTGCTATATTTCCTTTAAATCCGAATCAGGGGATTTTGCCAAGTAAGGACAGAGTTTCGACATACCTATTTAATGTAAGTCATAAGACACCAATTTTAATCGTAACAACCGATAATATTAATTTGTATGGCACCAATGGAATTTTTGATAATTACAATTCTGATTGGATAAAACCGGCACATGCCTCTTTCTTGGATTCTATTTCTAATCATCCATTAATTTTTGAATCGAAAAGTGCCATTCGAATGGATGGAGGAGCAGGAGGAAGTCGGTCTCATCCTCAGCATTCATTTCGTCTATCTTTCAATCACGGTGTGTTGGGTGAAAAAAAGATAGAGAATCAACTGATTCCTGATCGAAGTAATCGAACAATTTATAGTGATATTTACCTTCGGAATGGAAGTAATCAGTATTTGACATTGCCTTATAAAGACGCTTCACAAGTTCGCATGATGAGTGAGGGGACTCAAAACTATTATTCATCCTATCGACCCATTTCCGTCTATATAAATGGACAATATTTTGGATTATATGAATTAAGAGAAAAATTTAATTCAGAGTATTTCAATGCTCACGATGGAGCAGATACAGATTCACTCGAAATTTTGTCTCTCAGTTACTTTTATAATTCGTTTCTACGAGCTTTGGAAGGTGATGTCGATAATTTTTTTAACTCTTACGATCAATTTTTAAATATTAATCCGATTAATTCTGATTATTTTGAGAAAGCTGATAAGATTTTTGATTTAAAGCATTATACAGATTACATTATAGGTCAATCCTTTATGGGAAATGTTGATTGGCCCGGTAATAATATCAAGATTTATCGATCAGATAAAACTAATAATCGATGGAGGTTTTGCATGATTGATTTGGAATTAGCGATGCAACCAAACGGATGGAGTTCTTGCACGGATAATCATATTCGCTATATGTTGGAACAAAATCAAGCTAATCCGTATATCAACATTTGGTTGAAAAGCATTAAAAACAATCAGTATTTACGCTATTTCATTAACCGTTATGCGGATCTGTTGAATACAACTTATCAAACTGAGACACTTCTTAAATTCGAAAATAGATTTTATAATTCCGTGGTTCTAGAAATGCCCAATGAATTTGAGCGGTGGGGAGATCCCAATAATATTGCCGGTCAAATGAATACATTCAATACAAATCATGAAATTTTTAGAGATCAATTGGCATGCAGGGGAGAAGAGGTGAGGGCTGATATTTTAAATGAATTTGATCTAGAAAAAGAAATTAGTGTTGTACTAGATGTATATCCAGAAAAAACTGGTTCGGTTAAAATAAATACCATAAATCCAACTAATTATCCATGGAATGGTGTTTATTTTGATGGTGTTGCTGTATCAATGGAGGCAATTCCCAAATCCGGATTTGAATTTTCGCATTGGAAACCGAATAGTCAAATTGCTGATACCTTGAATTCAAAATTTGAAGGAAATATTGATTCGATGCTAACCAATTTTACCGCTGTATTCAGGGCTTTACCGCCACCTGATGGAACCGAAATTAATTTTTCATTGTATCCCAATCCGGGAAGTGAAGAGATTATGCTTTTCCACGACAATAAAACGTTGGCTAAGGATTGCTATTACACCATTTATGATTTGAACGGTCGAGATCTTCTCTCTGGAAAATTGAATAATGATAGTTTAGAAACACAAATTCAGATTCAAGGCTTAGACGCAGCATGTTATTTTATTCAAATCTCAAAAAAACAAGAAATTTTAGAGGTGATTAAATTTTTGAAACGTTAGATCAATCTCCGCTAGTCAAAGGGATTCGAAAAATGATTCGATTGCTTGGTATGAGCTAATTTCTCCCAAGGAAACCTTTATTTTCAGTGAGTCATATTTTTTTTTGTTTTCACTGTTCAAGAAAAAATTAGCCAAAATATTTTCATTTAAAAGATCATCCAATCTCTTGATTTCTTGAATTTTGCGGTTTTCAAAAAGCCAACCATTGTTCGTTACTGTATTAAAATAGGATTCAATTGATTTACTAATCTCCTCAAGTCCTTTATTTTCAAGGCTACTGCAAGTGAACGTTTGCGGAACCCAGTTACTTTTTTTAGGAGGAAATAAGTGCAGTGCGTTTCGGTATTGAATTTTAGCTTTTTCAGCTAACTTTTCATTACCACTATCTGCTTTTGTGATCACAATTGCATCTGCCATTTCCATGATTCCACGTTTGATTCCTTGTAACTCGTCTCCGGCACCGGCCAGCATAAGTAGTAAAAAGAAATCAACCATTGAATGAACGATTGTTTCGGATTGCCCGACTCCGACGGTTTCAATTAATATGACATCATAACCGGCAGTCTCACACAAGAGAATCGATTCGTATGTGTTTCGCGCCACACCACCCAAATTTGTTCCGGTAGCAGTTGGTCGAATAAATACGTTTTCTTGTTGAGAAAGCCATTCCATTCTTGTTTTGTCTCCTAAAATGCTGCCTCCTGTAATATTGGATGAAGGATCAATGGCTAAAACGGCTACTTTCATACCTTGTCCAAGAAAATAACGGCCAAAAGACTCGATAAAAGTACTTTTTCCCACTCCTGGAACTCCGGTAATTCCTATTCGCATTGATGATTGTTCGCGTTTTTGACATTTGAGTAAAAGTTCACGAGCTTCCTTTTTATCAGAAGTTAATTTACTTTCAATTAATGTAATGGCGGAGCTTAAAGCTTGACGATCATTTGTTAAAAGCAATGGAAATAACTCATCAGCCGTTTGATGTATACGTCGTTCTTTTCTTTTTTTGAACCAATCATCAACTATTTCTTTCTTCGGCATTAAAGCTGATTCAAAGCGTCTATAGCTTGTTTAATATTTTTATGAATTTCTAAAATAGTGGCGTCCATCATGTAACAAGGTGCTGAAATTATTTTATTTTCTTTGTCAATAAGGACTTCATTTAATTCTCGTTCAATTGTTTGTGCGCCAGTTGAATTTATTCCCTCCATAAATCCGGAGATGGTATAGGGAGAAGCTGATTTGGTTGAACCGATAGTTAAATTCAAGGAGATGTTTGATCCTTCCAAGGCTTTGGCAAGTACAACAGGGCTAACACATAGAGCAACGATTGGTTTCCCTACATTTATGAGATTAACAATCAACAATTTGACGTCGGGACGAATTTCTCCACTTGGGCCATGAAACGCCCAATTCGTAAAGTTTTTTGCGTTTCCAAATCCACCCGGAATGACCAAGGCATCAATATCGGCAGGAGAGATCTTGGAAATTTCTCTAACTGCGCCACGGGCAATACGTGCGGACTCAATGAGCATATTGCGCGACTCATTCATTTCCTCACCTGTAATGTGATTGATTACATGATGCTGTTTGTCATCTACTGAAATACAAAGTGCTTCATGTCCGGCTTCAGCTAAGGCTAAAAGTGTTAAAACAGATTCATGAATTTCTGCTCCGTCATATACTCCGCATCCCGAAAGTAAAACTCCAATTTTCATTAGAAAGATTTTAAATTTTCAAGTTAATTATTAATTGCTTTGACTAAATTTAAGTAAATTTCTTCGTATTTGGGAAGAATTGATTCTAGACTAAACTCCTTTGAGCGTTCTTTAGCATTCAATTTAAACCTATTCAAATTTTCTTCTTTTAAAAGAACCAACATATTTTTGGCCATATCGTTGACGTCGCCAACATTTGAGAGATATCCAGAATAATCATGTATGTTTACCTCTGGTATCCCGCCAGTATTCGATGAAATAACGGGAACTCCAACAGCCATTGCTTCCAATGCGGCAAGTCCAAAGCTCTCTGTTTCTGAGGGAAGTAAGAAAACATCTGCAATTTCCAATACGTGCGCTGTATCTCTTACTTTTCCAAGGAATATGACACGATCACATAGATTTAACTCTCTACAGATTCTTTCGCAGTTATATCGCTCGGGACCATCACCAACTAAAATGAGTTTAGAAGGTTTTACAGCGTTAACTTTTGCAAAAACACGAAGGACGTCATCTACTCTCTTTACTTTACGAAAATTAGATACGTGGCAAATAATATGCTCACCATCGCAAGCATATTTTCTGCGCATGTGTTCTGAAAAATCTCTATTTTCCTCCGCGGGTACTACAAAATTTGGAATTACATGAATGTCTCTTGAGATTTTAAAATGTTCGTAGGTTGAATTTTTTAAACTTTCGGAAACGGCAGTCACTGCATCAGATTGATTTATACAAAAAGTAATTACCGGCTCAAATGAAGGATCTCTTCCTACGAGTGTAATGTCAGTGCCGTGTAGCGTTGTTACATAAGGAATATCAATTCCTTGATCTTTTAATATTTGTTTAGCCATAAAGGCGGCGGAAGCATGTGGAATGGCGTAATGAACATGTAGTACATCCAATTTTTCATATTTGACTACATCTACCATTTTACTGGCTAGTTGCGTCTCATAGGGTTGAAATTCAAAAAGTGGATAATCGGTAATGGAAACTTCGTGGTAATAAATATTTTCTCTAAAAGATCCAAGTCGAACGGGCTGAGAATATGTAATAAAATGAACTTCATGCCCTTTTGCTGCTAGGGCTTTACCCAACTCAGTTCCAACAACTCCACTTCCGCCAAATGTCGGATAAAGAACCATTCCAATCTTCATATATACTCCAATTAATTGATTTTTTCTCCCAAAGGAAAGAAAAATGTAACACGATAAATAATAGGTAGAATCCGAACGACTTGACCAACTTCATTTTTGATCTTGAAATTATAACTGCTTCTAAACGGACTGTTATCAGCATTCGCGACATCGTAGAAAATGCCGGCGCTTAATCGAGCTTTTTCATGGAGTTTTAAGTGTACACCTCCTCCTAATAAAGCTATGGGCGCCCATTTTTTTGGGTTTTGTTGAAAGTTAACAAAATTAAACGGACTGCGAAGAAGCTGAAGCTCTGCGCCTAAAAAAAGTTTTTCTTGAAAACGATAATGGGCAAATAGTCCACCTCCATAAATATTAAAACTTTGATTGATTCCAAAATTATTCGTCCAAGTTCTTTGCAAACGAAACGAAGGTCCAACAGCTAAATTTTTATCTATCAAATAGGCGTATTTTATTTCACCACCGAAAGCACCTCCCAAGTTGGAAAAACCTGCGTATAACTCTGCGCCAATTTCAGATTTGTAGTAACCCTTTTGTTGACTGATTCCCGCAAAACAGATTCCAATAAATCCAATTAATAAAACAAATTTTTTCATGGTACAAAGATAAATTCTTTTCAGGAAAGCCAATTGTTCTTTTTATCTTTGCCAAAATTTTATTGATGCAATTATTAGATGGTAAAGCAACTGCCTTGCAGATTAGAGAAGAATTAGCCGATGCTGTGAAACAGCGTAAACAAGATGGAAAAAAAATCCCTCATTTAGCGGCTATTTTAGTTGGAAATGATGGGGGTTCAGTCACCTATGTGAATGCTAAAGTAAAAGCTTGCGAGGAAATTGGATTTGAGAGTACTCTCATTCGATATGATGATTCGGTTCCAGAAGAAATTTTACTTGGAAAAGTTCAATCTTTGAATGAAGACAAGAGCATTGATGGTTTCATTGTTCAATTGCCTCTGCCTCCTCATATCGATGAATTGAAAATCACACAGGCCATTGATCCTAAAAAGGACGTTGATGGTTTCCATCCAACTAATTTGGGAAATATGATTCTGAACATTCCTGGATTTGTTTCGGCTACTCCTGCCGGTATTGTTGAATTGATTTCGAGAAACGATATAGAAACGGAAGGAAAAAATTGTGTAATCATCGGTCGCAGTAATATTGTTGGAACACCACTGTCCATTTTATTAGGAAGAAATGCAAATCCTGGAAATTGCACGGTTACTTTGGCACATTCAAAAACTGAAAATTTAGCTGAGATTTGTTCCAAGGCAGATATACTCATAGCGGCAATCGGTCAACCTGGATTTGTGACAGCAGATATGGTAAAAGAAGGAGCTGTTGTGATTGATGTTGGAACAACTCGCGTTGACGATGCCTCAAAACCGAAGGGTTGGAAATTGGTTGGAGATGTCAAATTTGATGAGGTTGCCCCTAAGACTAGTTTCATTTCTCCTGTTCCTGGTGGGGTAGGACCTATGACCATTGCGTCTCTTATGATGAATACGCTGAAAGCAATGGAGCTAAAAGGCAAGTAGTTTTGGAAGAATTTAAAATCGAAGGTGATTATATCGAATTGATGGCTTTACTCAAAGCCCTCGGAATTGCCGAAACCGGTGGTCATGCTAAACATATTGTAGATTCAGGTGCCGTATTTCGAAACAGTCAAGTTGAAACGCGAAGAAGAGCAAAATTGGTTCCTGGAGATTTGATTGAGTTAGAAAAAATAAAAATCAAGTTGACATGAATTTAGATAGAATTTTAAAAATTCATCCGTTATTTTAACGAATATTTTCTGATATTAAACTTCGAATCTTAAATCTAATATATTCCGGAAATGGAGCTCTCTAACTAACTAAAATAATTGATCTCTCTTTATTTGATCATAAAAAATCATTTTGCGGATTAATTTGATTAGTCGCATTCATATTAATCCATCTATATTAATTGGAATCCTAAACATTTACTTTAAATATTTAAAGTCCTGTCCTTTTTTGATTGTTTTCAATGTTTCGAAAATTAATCGAATGCAATTTTCAACATCTTCTTTTTGCACCATTTCCACGGTGGTATGCATGTATCGCAATGGTAAAGAAATCAAGGCACTTGTCACACCTTCATTTGAGTAGGCGAATGCATCCGTGTCGGTTCCTGTAGATCGAGAAACTGCTGCGCGTTGAAATGGGATTTTATTCTTTTCTGCAGTTTTTATGATTTGCTTCAAGAAATTATTTTGAACTGCCGGCCCATAGGTTAATACCGGTCCTTTTCCGGATTGTTGATCTCCGTTCTCAATTTTGTCTACCATAGGCGTTGCGGTGTCGTGACAAACATCTGTAATTAAAGCAACATCAGGTTTTATTCGGTGTGCAATCATTTCTGCACCGCGAAGTCCAATTTCTTCTTGAACAGCATTTACAATGTACAACGAAAAAGGTAATTTAGTTTTTGATTCTTTCAATAGACGGGCAACTTCCGCAATCATGAAACCACCGACGCGATTGTCTAATGCACGTCCAACATATTTATTCTTATTTAGAATCATGAATTCATCTTCAAATGTAGCTACACAGCCGACATGCACTCCCAAAGCTTCTACTTCATCTTTTGACGAACATCCGCAGTCAAGGAAAATATTTTTCATGCTTGGAGTGTCTTCCTTGGTATGTCTCATGTGAATTGCGGGCCAACCAAATACCGCTTTTACAATTCCTTTTTCAGTATGAATATTTACTCGTTTGGAAGGCGCAATCATGTGATCAGAACCTCCATTACGTCGGAGATAAATGAAACCATCCTTGGTAATATAATGAACGAACCATGAAATTTCATCAGCATGGGCCTCGATGACCACTTTGTAGTCCATTCCGGGATTAATGATTCCTGCAACTGATCCGTAATTGTCAGAGAAATAATCGTCAATATATGGTTTGACATATTCCAACCATAATTTTTGTCCCTCAGACTCGAATCCTGTTGGACTTGGATTATTTAGGTAGTTTTCTAAAAATTTCTCAGATTTTGCAGTAATAACTTTTTTCATATCTATCTAATTGTTTTTTTAATAGTCATTTCGATTGCTTTAGCAGCCGCGAAGAATCACCAATTCAATCAATCCTTATTTGTGACGATTCGCGTTATGGTCTATTTCATTAATGTTACGTTTCCTTTAATCAGCTCGTTCAAACCGCCCACACAAGTAATGTCTAAATAATAATCATAAACATCAGGATCGAGTTTCCTTCCACGGAAAGTACCATCCCAACCTACATTTTTATCTGTACTTTCAAACACCATTTCTCCCCAGCGATCAAAGATTCTAAAAATCATTTTTTCAATGTTGTAACCTCGAACATAGAGAACATCATTGAAATTGTCAGCGTTTGGTGTAAAGGCATTCGGAATAAACAAATATTCTCCATTACAGATTAACTGAAATACTTTAACTTCTACCGTGTCTATTTTTGAGCAAACACCATCTGAAACCGTTAAAGTATATATTGTATTTTCTTCAACTGTTGCGTTGGTGGTTTGAGCGTTTGGAGTTGATAATCCAGTATTTGGAGTCCAACTATATGAAGATAATCCATTAGGCATACCCGATAGAACAATCACTGTTCCAGGTAGCACATTGTATTCTGATGAAGAAGCAATAACTTGAGTTGAGTCAATATAAGAAACGTTTATAAAAATCGAGTCTTGAATAAAACATCCGTTTGACGAAGTTGCAGAAAGATAAATATACTGAGATGTCGTTGGATTAACTTCTATTTGATATGAATTTGTTTGATTGACAATGATTGAGCTTGGGGACCAGTTGTAATCGAATGTTATCAGTGGGTTTGAGTTTATTGCCGTTACAACAGCTTTTTCACCAACACAGATTGAATTTGAAACACTAAGTGATAAATCGGCACTTACAAACTGAACAAAAACACTATCTTTTTCAAAACACTCCCCATTTGAAGTAAGTAAATAATAATATCCTGGTTGTGGGTCATTTACTAATAATTGAGATTGGCTTAAATCAGAGTTCAAAGTGTCGCTAAAATTTGAATTGGTAGACCAAATAAACTCTGTTGGATTTCCGGTGAATGTTGGGCTAAATTGAATTGGCACAGAAACACATAAGCCTATTGTATCATTTTGTGTTACGGATATTTGAGGTGAAACATTTATTAATGATGTTGCGGTATCTGACAATGAACAAATTGTTTCGGAGATAATCAAGTTAACCTGATAGTTTCCGGAATTATTATAAGTAAATGTTGTATTCGCATTTGTAGAATCGTAAACACCATTTCCAAAATCCCATAAAAAACTTTCGTTTTCATTTGGAGTAAAACTAAAAGAAATCGTTAAGGGAACACAACCAATGGTATCATTAAGCGAGAAGCTTGCCTCCGGAATGCCTATGAAACTAACCAGAATACTGTCTTGTATTTCACATCCATTATTCGTCACTGATAAATAATAAGTTCCAGAATTTGATATTGATATATCAGGGGAATTATTTGTGTTAAGGACATCTGTAAAATTTGAGTTACTAGACCAAACATAGATGTAGTTAGTATTTGGAATACCGGCAGAAACAATAGTCGAACTTTGGTTACAGACTACCTGAGAATCTGAGATCGAAATTTGAGGATTTGCGTTAACCGTTACAAGGTAATGAGCGGTATCACTTACCGGACAATTAGGATCTAGCAGAACCAACTGAACATCATAATTTCCTGGATTTGTATAAACAACAGTCGGTTCAAAATTTACTGTATCAATTACACCATTTCCAAAATCCCATTCGAAATGTTGAGTAAACGTCGAAGTATTATCAAATGTAACAGACAGTGGTGCGCATCCGACAGGTGTCAAAGGTGTAAAACTAACTTGCGGAGGCGAATTGAACGTAATTGTTGTGCTTGCCGTATCAGAACAATAACCATTGGATGCTGAAACGTAATAAGTGCCATTAGCTGTAACCAATATATCAGGATCACTTGGGTTGTCATTCAATGGATTTGATAAGTCAGGACTTGCAGACCAAATGATATTATTTGCTGTGCCATAAGTCTCTGCAACCATTGTATATGGATCATTGTTACAAATGAAAACTGGACTCAAAGTGTAAAGATTTATAGAGTCAAGAACGGTAATGTTCACACTAGCAGTATCCGGGCTTAAGCAAATACTATCACTTGCAATTAATAGAACACTATAAAGACCTGGTGAATTAAATACATGAGTAGAATCATTGATACTAGTTCCTGTATTACCGTCTCCAAAATTCCAGCTGATAGAGTCTTCATTTTGGGATAAATTGGTGAAAGCAACTGTTAGTGGCACACAGCCAATTGTTATATCGGATATGAGATTCGCTGTTGCCGGAGGAGAAAAAAGTAACTGAACCGTATCTCTTTTCGAACAGAAGCCATTACTTGCTTCTACGAAGTAAAATCCTGATTGAGATGGCAAAACGACAATACTTGAGTCACTCGGGTTATTCAATGGATTTGATAAATTTGGACTCGTTGACCAAATAAATGTAGAGGCCGTTCCATATGTATTTGCGGTTAATGTATAAGGCTGATTGTTACAACCAATTATTGGAGAAGGTAAATCTAATTTGATAGAATCGTAAACATTGATGACAATTCTCGCCGTATCGGTTAGTAAACATATGCTGTCGGTTACATATAAATTAACACTATAAGTACCAGCCTCTATGTAAGTAATTACCGGGTTAAAAGTTGTTGAGTCCAAATTCCCATCACCGAAGTCCCACAAGTAAGAGTCATCTTCAGTTGAGAAATTATCAAATGTTACAGTAAAATCGTTACAACCTTGCGTTTGATCTACTGTGAAGTCCGCGTTAGGAATGACTCCTGTGCTAAATTTAAAAACAACATTATTGCAATTATTACTGTTATTAGTAGTCGACCAAGATCCGGGAGTTGTTGGGAAATCACTATTTCCACCGCAACCTCCACAAGCGGAATGATAAACAACACCTTTGCTGTCAAAACGAGACGTTCCTCCATCAACGTGTTCCTGGGAGTTTGCCCCCCCTAAGTATGTTCCGTATAGCAATTGTTCAGCTTGAGATGAAAAAACAACGAGATATAAATTGTAACCATCACCACTTCCTGTTTGCTCGGCATCTGGAGTAACAGGCATGCCTGTTAATGCAGAACCTTGTTGAAGACTTCCTGCAATACCTCCTCCCCAACCTGAAACATAAATATTTCCACAAATATCAACTAAAAAAGCAGTGGGTGAAATATTTACTAAGCCATTCCCATTCCCGAAAACTGTTTGCCAAACTTGAGATTCCAAAGTGTTGTTAAACTTCATAATGAATTGCCCACTATTTGGATTTGAGTATTTTCCTGAGGATGGAGTGATTGCCCCCCTGCTTTGACCAAGAATATAGACAAAATCCGATCGGTCTATTTGAAGAAAAAATGATTGGTCATACTGCGGAGTTCCAACAAAAGTTGATTTTAATAAATTGAAATTGGAACTGAACTTTGTGATAAATCCATCAGGTTGGTTAGTTCCTGAATGTGTCGTTTTAAACGCACCAACCGTTATGGGGAAATTTGCAGATAAAGTGCCACCTGTCGTGTAAATATTCCCAAAACTATCAAATTTTATGGCATAACAAGCGTCACGACCACTTCCTCCCAAATAAGTGCTCCAAAGTACGGTGCTTAAGTTGGAATTGAATTTAATCAAAACCCCATCTAAACTTCCTCCGATTGTTGCTTGTGTTGGATTAACTAAAGGAAAGTTTGTTGAATAGGTGCAACTGGCCACATAGACGTTTCCAGATTCATCAAGCATAATTTCCCCGCGAAAAGGGTCTCCGTAGTTATACATCAATCCGCCGAATTGATTACCGTTCACATTACCACTTTCAATATAATTCAGACCGTCATTGCGATTCCCTCCATAGTAGGTCGATCCTAATAAATTGGAGCCATCTGATGATAATTTACCAATAATTAAATCTGTCCCACCATTTGCTTGTGATTGGTTATTTCCATAAAAATGAGTGCCATTCGATGAAAACTCGCGATAGAATCCACCGTTAAAATTTGATTGAACCGGATTTACAAGTGGAAAATCCGAGGATGAGGTAGTTCCAAAAAAATAGAGCTCATTTTGCTCGTTGCAAATTAAACTGTGAACCACCTCTGTTCCTCCAAAATCATTTCCTCCGCCAATATAGGTTGAGTAAAGAAGAGAACCCCCATCCGAGCTATATTTTGAAATAAATATGTCGGTAACTCCATAAACGAGTGCGACATTGGCTGCAGCATTAACTTGTGAAAAATTTCCATTGGTATCATACGATCCTATCGTCGTAGGATAACTATTTCCAAATACAATTCCTCCGGAAAATAGATTTCCCTGATAGTCATAGGTAGCGGTCATTCCAAAATTATCAGAATCGGAACCACTGTAACTTGCAAAAATAATTTCGGGGTCAATAATTAGTTCTTGTGTATTGTCATATTGTCCTAATTCGAAAAAAACGTTGGTACCATCTACAACAAACTCACATTCTATTTCCTTAATTTTCCCATTTAATTTTTGAAAAGCAAAAGGTTTTTTTTCAATTACTTTTCCAAGTGAGGTTTCGATAATTAAATTACCCTTTCTGTCTTTGAATAGTTTATCTTGTCCAGAATATTCGAGTTTAATGATTTCGGGATTAGCGGATGCTTTAACGATTAATTCATATTTCAACTCATGTTCCTTAGTCGAAACTTTAAAATCAATACCGTCATATAAATTTTTTAATTTAAAACCTTGAAAATCATGAACATTAGAAGCCCATTTGGATTGATCCTTGCCGTAAAAAAAATTATAATAATTCAATGATTTTCCGAATTTCTCCACGTCCATAGCCTCATTTGAACCGACAAAATTGACTTGAACTATTTTTTGTTTTACGGAATCCTTTACATCCAAACTATTTTTTTTCGTATGAGCATTGTGTAATGCAGAATAATCTTGTAAATGATAAATCATCCGGTGCTGTTCAAACCATACTTTACCTCCATCCATTTTCGTTTGAAATAAAACATTCGAAGGCCATTGACCTTTGTTTTCAATCAATTTTTTACCATGGTCATGATTTTGAGAAACTTGGTTTAAGTTTTTTAGTTGGGCAGTTGATTTTTGAGAAAAACCAAGAAATGAAAACAAAAGTGGAAGAACTAAAAATAACGAGCGAAATAAGGACATTACTTTAATTTTCGACTAATATACAGAATTTTAATGGAACGACTATATAGAAACTTCGCCCAGAAAGAGTCTTCTACTTCTTGAAAATCCCTCGTTGTATTTCGATACGCCTTACTCTTTTTATTTCTGTCTATCATTTTCTAAGCTATCTGACATTATTCTCATCTCGAACTCACGTTATTTAATTAAATTTAAAACCAAATTATTGACATGAAGAATAGAATTACTGAACTTTTTGGAATTCAATATCCCATCATTCAAGCGGGCATGATTTGGTGTTCAGGTTGGGAATTAGCATCTGCTGTTTCGAATGCCGGTGGACTGGGTATTATTGGTTCGGGATCCATGTATCCATCCATTTTGGGCGAGCAAATAGTTAAATGCAAGGCTTCTACAAATAAACCTTTTGCCGTTAATTTACCGATGCTATATCCCGATATTGACAAACATATTGAAACGATTATAAAACACAAGGTTCCATTTGTTTTTACATCGGCAGGAAACCCAAAAACTTGGACATCTTATTTGCAAGAACATGGAATAAAAGTTGTTCATGTTGTTTCTAGTTTAAAATTTGCATTAAAAGCACAAGATGCTGGCGTAGATGCTGTTGTCGCTGAAGGTTTTGAAGCCGGAGGTCACAATGGAAGAGACGAAACAACAACGATGTGTTTGATTCCAAAAGTTGCCAGAGAAATTAAGATTCCTTTAATTGCTGCAGGTGGAATAGGAACAGGTAGAGCAATGCTCGCGGCCATGAATTTAGGAGCTGATGGTGTGCAAATTGGCAGTCGTTTTGTTGCAACCTATGAGTCAAGTGCTCACCAAAATTTCAAGGAAAAAATAGTCAATCTGCAAGAGGGAGAAACCATTCTTACATTAAAAGAATTAACCCCCGTCCGCCTCATTAAAAACGAGTTCTATAAACGGGTTGAACTAGCTTATGAATCGAATGCGAGTGATGCTCAATTGAAAGAGATTCTCGGAAGAGGAAGGGCCAAAAAAGGCATGTTTGAAGGTGATTTGAAGGAGGGGGAATTGGAAATTGGACAGGTTTCATCATTGATCCCAAAAATCATGTCTGCTTCCGATGTCGTAAATGAAATTTTAAATGAATATCACTTAGCTTTGGAAGAACAAAAAAATACAAAATTTCATTTCGAATGATAAAATTTGAACGCTTTGAATTAAAGAATGGTCTGAAAGTCATTTTTCACAAAGATGCCTCGACACCAATGGCCGTTGTTAATGTGCTTTATGATGTTGGTGCTCGCGATGAATCTGAGGATCAAACGGGATTTGCTCATTTATTTGAACATTTAATGTTTGGCGGCTCTTTAAATATTCCCGAATTTGATACCGAATTGCAGAAAGCAGGTGGAGAGAATAATGCATTTACCTCCAACGATATAACTAATTATTATGATGTATTGCCCGCCAATAATTTGGATACAGCGCTTTGGTTGGAGAGCGATCGCATGCTTTCTTTGGCTTTCACCGAAAAAAGTTTAGAAGTACAGAGACAAGTTGTAGTAGAGGAGTTTAAACAGCGATACTTGAATCAGCCTTACGGTGACGTTTGGCTCTTACTTCGACCCTTGGCCTACAAGAGGCATCCTTATAAATGGGCAACCATAGGTAAGGAAATTAGTCACATAGAAAATGCTAAAATGGAGGATGTTCGTTCATTTTTTCAGCGGTTTTATTGTCCTTCCAATGCGATTCTTTGTGTAGCCGGAAATTTTGAATTTGAATATGTTCGAGAAAGGGTAAGTCATTGGTTTGGCTCAATTCCATCAGGAATAAAACCGCCAAGAATTCTACCATCAGAACCAAAGCAGTCCGAATTGAGAGAATTATTGGTTGAACGAAAAGTTCCATCAAACGCCTTTTATTATGCTTTCAAAATGTCTGAACGTAAAAATGAGAGGTATTACGTTGCTGATGTTTTAAGCGATGCCCTTGGACGAGAAAAATCAGGACGTTTGTATGTTAAATTAAAAAAGGAAAAACAACTTGTTTCTGAGATTACGTCATACATAACAGGTTCTTTGGATGAAGGTCTTTTGGTGGTATCCGGAAAATTAAATGATGGCATTGATTTTGAAACATTCGATGCTGAATTTTGGAATTTTTTGCAAGACGTTAGGTCGAAGGAAATCAGTACATTGGAATTAGATCGTTTGAAAATAAAGATTCGAACTGCTAGGGAATTTCAAGAGCAAGGATTGCTAAATCGTGCCATGAATCTTTGTTTTTTTGAACTACTAGGTGATGCAAATGGAGTAAATGAAGAACATTTTATTTATCAAGCAGTTACACCCGAGATGTTGAAACTAGTTGCAAATGAAATACTCCTAAAAGAAAATTGTTCTGTTTTAAAAATAAAATCGAAAATTGATGCTTGACCGAACTATTGCCCCACAAATAAATGAAGTGGATGTTGTTCATTTCGTTAATCCAAAGACCATTAAATTGGCTGAACACGTTTCTTTATTCTGGATAAATGATGTTCCTAATGCCACTGCACGATTGGATTTTTATTTTGATGCTGGAACAATTCGATCAAAAAGCCTGGTTGCCTCATTGACCGCCGGAATGATTTTTTCAGGAACAAATGAGAAAGATGCTACCACTTTTCACAATCTTTTAGACGACAGAGGTGCGTATTATGATGTCAGTGTTTCTCAGGAAAACGCTATTGTTTCTTTTTATGGTTTAACAGATCAAATCTTGCAAATATTCAGAATTTTTGAAGAAGCTATGAACAATGTCGTTTTTCCGGATTCAGAATTTAACGAAATTATCACAGAAAGAAAACAGAAGTTATTGGTTAGTTTACAGAAGGTTAATATTTTGGCTCAAAGGGAATTTCAGAGTAAATTATTCAATCAAACTGTTTACGGAAGATTTACCGAAATTGAAGACTTTGATTCAATTTCAAAATCAGATATAATTGATTTTTTTGAGCAATTTTACCGAAATGGACTAACCAAAATCGTTGCAGTTGGGGATCTTAAATCGACTGATGTTGACTTCATAGTTGGTCAATCAAAAAGATGGTGTGTTAAACAAAAACCAATCTTCGCAGCATCCTTTTCAACTCAAAAAAGCGAGAGTCATTTGGAAAAGAAAGATGCTTTACAAACGGCCTTAAGAATTGGAAAAATTTTATTCAACAAGCAACACGAAGATTATATTTCATTCATTATTTTAAATACATTTTTAGGTGATTATTTTGGTAGTAGATTGATGAAAAATATTCGTGAGGACAAGGGTTATACCTATGGTATTGGATCTTATTTAAGTGAATTACAGAATACGGGTTATTTTATCATTGCAACAGAGGTAGGTAAAGATTTCATACAAAAAACAATAGATGAAGTAAAAAAAGAAATTGAAATACTTCAATCAGAACTTATTACTAACGAGGAGATGGATCTAGTTAGAAGTTACCTACTTGGACAAGTACTAAAAAGTGCAGATGGACCTTATGCAACCATGGATTTATTTTTAGCTGTTGAGCAACACGGTTTGGATTTAGAATTTTACAATAAATACATACAAAAAATACGTGATATTCAGGCTGAAGAACTAAGAGAAATTGCCCGAAAATATTTGAATTGGGATTCTTTATCAATCATTACAGCCGGTTAGCAACTTTCTTTTAAAATACTCGTTATAATACGTAGTATTAAGTTTCGTTATTTAATTGATGTTGAAATTAATTTCAGTTGTATTTTTTCTACTTGTTTCCATTTCTTCTTTCGCTTCTCATGGGATGGGTGGAGAAATAACTTACAAGTGTGTCGGAGGAAATGCATTTGTTTTTGAACTGGTTTTTTATCGCGATTGTAACGGAGCAGAGGTCAATACGATTTCAGAAAACTTACGCGTTTGGAATCACCCAAGCATAACATCGATTGATCTTTCATACGTTTCAAGACAAGATATTTCGCCAATGTGCACGGAGGTGACAGGTGGTCCATCAGCTCTAATTTGTGGTTTGGGAAGTGCCGGAGGAAATGGAGTAGGTGCAATTGAGAAAATTTTATATCGCTCCTCACCTGTAACTTTAAACGGAGTTCCTCCACCACAAGGATGGGTTTTTACTTTTGAAAATTTTTCAAGAAGTTCAGCCCTCACCAATATCGATAATCCTACGAGTTATGGGATCACATTAGCCGCAAAAATGTATGCTATTCCTAATGCTAGCGGAATAGGATGTAATGATTCCTCTCCAACATTTTTGCAAGAACCTTATTTCGTCAGTTGTGCAGGAACTCCTTACGTTTACAATATGAATGCCATTGATCCGGACTTAGATTCTGTTCATTTCGAATTTGGAATTCCTTATGATCGCTTTCCAACTGGTATTTATGAACCGCCAAATAATCCCATTCCTGTTCCATTTGAATTAGGTTTTTCCTTTCAAAGTCCAACTCCGGGTACTAACCTTAATCCTGGAAATGTCCCAGCTTTCGTTAACCCGTCAACCGGAGAACTTACTTTTACCAGTTTGTCGACTGGTAATTATGTTGTAAAAATAACAGCAAAGTCTTACCGACAGGGTGTTTTAATTTCAGAGGTTGAGCGCGAAATGCAGCTAGTGGTTCTTGCTTGTTCCGGTCAGAATAATGCGCCCATCATTACACCTCCGTTTCCAGATAATTCATTTGAGAAAACGGTTGATGCTGGGGATCTAGTTAGTTTCAACTTGATTGCTAATGATTTAGGGTTTTTACAAGATGGGTCTAGTCAAACTCTTTTTTTGAGTGCTTCAGGTCCTATGTTTGGAGCTAATCTGTCGTCCTCATTGGGATGTGACATAGAACCCTGTGCAACGTTGAATGCGTCTGCTCCCCTTACAGGGCAGCAATCTGTTTCTGCAAATTTCAACTGGCAAACTACGTGTGATCATCTCGTGAATCAATATGGAATTGTCGCTGATATCTTATCTTATAATTTCGTATTTAAAGTTCAAGATGATTATTGCCCCGTTCCAAAAGTTACTTATGCCACAGTTACTATAAATGTTGCTAACCCGGGAATAATTCCGGCAACTGAAATCAACTGCATTCAAACAGATCCAACAACGAATGATCTGACGATCTCATGGGATCCGGTTATTGATCCTCAGGGAACTTTCGTTTCCTATCAAATCCGTTCCATTCAGAGTGGTTTAATTGCATCCATAACAGATATTACTCAAACTACGTATGTTATTCCGGCTGTAAATGCAAAGAATGATTTTTATATTTCTGTTCAGTCAGGATGTGACGGGAATATGTTCAAAAATAGTGATACTGTTTCAAATATTTTCCTTTCTGTTACCAATCCTCTGAATGGAACAGCACTGCTTCAGTGGAATAAACCAAGTCAACAGCCATTATCGAACTTTGGAACTCACTACCGGGTTTATAGAGAATATCCAACCGGTATTTTCACCTTAATTGATAGCATAAATTACATTACAACCAATTACAAGGATACAATCGATATCTGTAGTGCTTATCTTTCTTATCGAATTGTGTTTTCGGGAGATGGATGTGATTTTACTTCTAACATAGAAGGAGATGATTTTGAAGACATGCTGACTCCAAATATTCCTATTATTCTTTCTGCCGGAGTGGATACAGCCAATAACAATATACTTTTAACTTGGAATGTTAACAGTCAGCCGGATACCTACGGATACGTAATTTACACGTTTGACCAAAATGGAATTCTATATGAGCTGGATACGGTTTGGGGTATATCAAATAATTCATATAGTTATCCTGAAAATCTTGAAAATGGTCCATTTTCTTATTCTGTTGCGGCTTTTGACTCTTGTTTAACGAGTTCTGTTCCGGTAACTTTTCAAACGTCTGCCAAAGCATTGATAAATACTACCATCATTTCAAAATCCGATATTTTCTTGTGTGAAAAACAAGCCGTTTTTTCTTGGTCAAAATACATTGGTCAAACGGTTGTAAATTACCGAGTTTGGACAAAAAATAATGGAGCATGGATGATGTTAGGAACTTCTGTTGATACAACTATTTCGGTTTCTGTTGAACAAGGACAGTCATATTGTGTATACATTGAGGCTGTTTTCACGTCAGGTTTATCGGCTTTTTCGAGTCCTACCTGTTTTAATGTTCCGAACCCCGGAGTTCCGGCCTATCATTACTTTAAATTAGCAACTGTTAATAATGGCAAAGTCGAATTGTATGATTACATTGAATCAGCAGTAGGAATCTCAAAAGTAAATTTTGAAAGAAAAGCATTTGATGGAGATTTTGAGGAAATTGGATCCGTTGACGTAAATTCGGATGTGGTATTATTCATTGATGATGTTGTTGATTTAGACCATCAGCCATGGGAATATCGCACAAAATACATTGATAGTTGCGGCAAGGAAGGAACTTATTCAAATAACAACATTACAATTTATGTAAGCGCTACAACTGATGAATATGAAATGATAAATACAATTCAATGGACTCCATACATTGGATTCGATGGGGGTATCAATGAGTACTATATTTTTAGAGGAATTGATGGGGATTTTGATCCTAATCCAATTGCTATTGTTCCCAATGGCATATTGAACTATCAGGATGACGTTTCTGACTTCACGACTGACGGAATTATTTGTTATCGCATAGAGGCAAAGGAGGGTATGAACACTTACAACTTTGCAGAAACAAGTCGTTCGAATGATTTTTGTATCCGATACACGCCTTTGGTTTTTGTTCCGAATGCCTTCACACCAGGAGGCATCAATCCTATATTTCAACCTGTTTTGACGAATGTTTCAACAAACAAATACGAATTTACAATTATGGATCGTTGGGGTCAAATCATTTTCGAAACGACAGACAAGAATGGAGGGTGGAATGGAGAAATTCGAAATACAGGTAACATGGCAACAAGTGATACCTTTCTTTATATCATTACTTTTGAAGACGAAAATAATCGAAAGGTGACTAAAAGGGGCTATGTCTCAATGCTCAAATAAATCTAAGTGAAGAAGTTT
>JBIIVA010000220.1:0-3587 GCA_044339705.1 Crocinitomicaceae bacterium | reverse complement strand
ATTGATTGAAAATTTAGCAGATAAATATCCGGATGCTGAGATTGATTTCTTGTTAAAAAAAGGAAATGAATCATTGCTTCAAAATAATCCGAATCTAAATGAGATATTGGTTTTTGATAAAGCAAGGAAACTTAAATCAATCTATGGATTAACGAAAAAAATTAGATCCAAGCATTATGACGTAGTTTTCAACTTACATCGGTTCGCGAGTTCAGGTTTAATAGCTTTTTTATCAGGTACAAAGCTGAAATATGGTTTCAACAAGAATCCATTTTCATTTTGTTACACTCAGTCCTTTCAGCACGAAATAGGAACTGGAATTCACGAAGTGGAACGCAATTTACAGCTGATTTCTAGATTTGGTAATTTTTCTATATTAAAGCCAAAATTATATCCTTCCTCTAACGACGAAAAAAAAGTTGAACAATTCAAAGGTAAAGAATACGTTTGCATAGCACCAGCTTCAGTTTGGTTTACAAAGCAAATGCCTGAGCAAAAATGGGTTGAATTAATTCAGTCGATCAAGGAGCAGATTTATTTGATTGGAGGTTCCACTGATTTTGATTTGTGTGAAAGAATAAAACGAAAATGCAATACGGATAAAATAGAAAATCTTGCGGGAAAATTAAGTTTTATGCATTCTGCCGCTCTGATGCGGGATGCCAAAATGAATTTTGTAAATGATTCGGGTCCCTTGCATATTGCATCTGCTGTTAATGCGCCCGTAACGGCCTTCTTTTGCTCAACGACACCTGATTTTGGTTTTGGACCTTTGTCAGATCAATCAAATGTAATTGAAGTTGAAAATCTTTCTTGTAAACCTTGTGGATTACATGGTCATAAAGAATGTCCGAAAGGTCATTTCGATTGTGGATATAAGTTGGAATTATCAAAAGTTAAGTTATGAACTGGAGAGGACTTATTTCAAAGTATTTCCCTGATGTTTGGCAATATTTAGTAATTATTTTGATCTTTATTTTAGCTGCTTTATTTATCTTCTAGTGTTGCCTTTTAATTTTCATCGATAAATTCCGGCAAGTATAAATTTTTGTTTCAATGAACTTATGATTTTGTGGATGTTGGGCATATTTTCTTACATTTAGGCTAGCAAAAATATAATTATTGAAAATGACCTTAAGTTGGAATGAAATAAAAGATCGAGCATTAATTTTCTCCAAAGAATGGGCGGAAGCCTCAAACGAAGATCAAGATGCGAAATCTTTTTTGGATGCGTTTTTTAATGTTTTTGGTATTCCAAGAAGAAAAATTGGAACATTTGAGTATCGTGTAAAAAAGCTTTCAGAGGCAGATGGATACATCGATTTATTGTGGAAACAAACCATTTTAATTGAAATGAAAAGTCGAGGTAAAAACCTCGATAAAGCCTTCGAGCAAGCAAAAGAATACACATTTGGACTAAAAAACAATGAATTACCAAAATATATTTTGGTTTCAGATTTTGAAAATTTTCGATTATATGATTTAGAGGAGAACAAAACTATTTTCTTTAAACTGAATGATTTTGTTAATAACGTTCAACGCTTCGGCTACTTATTGGGTTATCAGAAAAAGGTCTATAAAGAGCAAGATCCAGCCAACATAAAAGCCGCTGAATTAATGGGCAAACTCCATGATCGATTAGAAGAAATTGGCTTTTCCGGTCATCCTTTGGAAGTTTATTTGGTTCGCATTCTATTTTGTTTGTTTGCTGAGGATACAACCATTTTCAATAAACAACAGTTTCAGGATTATATTGAGCAACGAACCAATGTAGATGGAAGTGATCTTGCAGCGCGTTTGCATGAACTATTTCAGGTATTGAATACTCCAATTGGAAGTCGATTTAAAAATTTAGATGAGCAACTTTCTGATTTCCCTTATGTGAATGGAAAGCTATTTGAGGAAATTTTACCAATGGCTAGTTTCGATAGTAAAATGCGACAGGCATTGCTGAATTGCTGTTATATTGATTGGAGTAAAATTTCGCCTGCAATTTTTGGATCTATGTTTCAAAGTGTTATGAACCCGAAGGAGCGTAGAAATCTTGGAGCTCACTACACCAGCGAAACAAATATTTTAAAACTAATAAAACCACTTTTCCTTGATGATCTTTGGAATGAATTTGACCGAGTAAAAAACAATCGAACAAAACTTTCAGAGTTTCATAAGAAATTAAGCACTTTGAAATTTTTAGATCCGGCATGTGGCTGTGGTAATTTCCTTGTGATTACATATCGAGAACTACGGCTTTTGGAATTTGAAATATTAAAAGAATTAAATAAAGCGGGACAGCGGTTTTTAGACGTAAGTCAAATTCTTTGGATTGACGTGGATCAGTTTAGTGGTATCGAATATGAAGAATTTCCGGCGCGAATTGCTGAGGTCGCCATGTGGCTCATCGATCATCAAATGAACATGATGGTTAGTAATGAGTTCGGTCAGTATATTGTTCGTTTGCCTCTTAATAAAAGTGCAAAAATCGTTCATGGCGATGCGTTGGAATTTGATTGGCACAGCATGCTAAATCAACCTTTTTATGATGTAATTTCAAAAAAAGCAAACTTATACATTGCAGAAGAGCCTCAGCAAATTTATGATACCATTAACGTTCGGACAGAATCGCTTGAAATTCATCAAATTGAAAAAGAGAAAAAGCCAATAAAACTATTTGATTACATAATCGGAAACCCACCCTTTATTGGCTCCAAAATTATGAGTCAAACACAACGTAATCAAATTACTAAACAATTTGAAAATGTAACTGGAAGCGGAATTTTGGATTATGTGACCGGTTGGTACATTAAAGCCGCTAAATACATACAAGGAACACAAACGAAAGTGGCATTTGTTTCTACAAATTCAATCGTTCAAGGCGAGCAAACGAGCATTCTATGGGGTCAAATGCTCGCGAAATATAAAATTAACATTCATTTTGCGCATCGCACATTCAAATGGAGAAACGAAGCGAAAGGAAATGCAGCAGTATATTGTGTGATTATTGGATTTGCAAACTTTGATTCGTCTAACAAACGTATTTTTGAATACGAAGACATCAATGGAGAGGCGCATGAAGTGAAAGTAAATAATATTAATCCTTATTTAGTTGATGCCAAGGATATTTTGATTCTGTCAAGGACAAAGGCTATTTGCTTAGTTCCGGAAATTGGAATTGGTAATAAACCGATTGATGGGGGTTATTATTTGTTTGATGACAAGGAAAAAGAGAATTTCATTCTAGTTGAACCTAAGTCAGAACCACTTTTTTTTAAATGGCTCGGTGGTGACGAATTTTTAAATAACAAAACTAGGTGGTGCTTATTTCTAAAAAATGTTGATCCCAATGAACTTCGAAAAATGCCTGAGGTATTAAAAAGAATCGAAAAAGTTAGACAATTTAGATTAAATAGCACCAGTCAAGCCACCATTAAACTTGCTAATTTCCCAACTAAATTTCATGTAGAAAATATTCCTTCGGAAGATTATTTGGTTCTGCCTGAAATAGCATTGAATAAAAGGAGATATTTTACAGTTGGGTATGAATCTAAAAACACGCTATCTAGTAACCTAGTTAAAATTATGCCGTTTGG
>JBIIVA010000133.1:0-7244 GCA_044339705.1 Crocinitomicaceae bacterium | reverse complement strand
ACCCTTAAAGGACGAACTTCACCAACCACCAATGCGCTGGAAGGGTTGAAAGTCGTGGAAATTATTGAAAGAATTTATAAAGTTCGTAACGAACAATCAACCTACATAAAATAAAAAATATGAGTAAACCGATCTACAATCAACTCATTGAAAAAGAAGCAAAACTAGCCGTTATTGGTTTGGGATACGTTGGGTTGCCAATTGCCCTTGAGTTTGCGCGAAAAATCAAAGTTGTTGGATTTGACATCAACCCACAGCGTGTGGAAATGATGAAAAACAAAATTGATCCAAGTAATGAATTGGAATCCAAAGATTTTGAGGGATGTGACATCCTCTTCACTCACAATTTAGAGGATCTTAAGGATGTTCAATTCTTTATCATTGCTGTGCCTACACCAATCGATGATGCAAACTTACCAGATTTAAAACCACTTATTGGCGCCAGTAAAACTGTTGGCGCTGTTCTAAAAGCTGGTGATTATGTCGTTTATGAATCAACTGTTTACCCAGGTTGCACCGAAGAAGATTGTATTCCGATTCTCGAAGAAATGTCCGGTTTGAAGTTTAAAACGGACTTCAAAGTTGGTTATTCTCCAGAGCGAATTAATCCTGGAGATAAGCAGCATACACTTCAGAATGTAGTGAAAGTTGCGTCAGGTTGCTGTGATGAATCTTTGGAACAAATTGCTTTAACATATGAATTGGTTGTTGCTGCGGGCGTTCATAGGGCTCCAACAATCAAGGTTGCTGAAGCCGCAAAAATTATTGAAAATACCCAACGCGATGTTAATATTGCTTTGATAAATGAGCTTTCAATTATTTTTAATAAGTTGAAGATTAATACATTTGACGTTCTTGAAGCTGCTGGAACAAAATGGAACTTCTTGAAGTTTTCACCAGGTTTAGTTGGTGGTCATTGTATCGGAGTTGACCCCTATTATCTTACACACAAAGCATTACAAGCGGGATATCATGCGCAGGTAATAACAAGTGGGCGGTATGTCAACGACTCGATGGGCTTTTACATCGCTAAGCAAACAGTTAAGAAGATCATTGCCCAGGGAAAGCATATTCAAGACGCCAAAGTTCTTATCATGGGTGCAACATTTAAAGAGGATGTGAGTGATATTCGGAATTCCAAAGTTATTGACATTGTTAGCGAGCTTCAATCGTTCCAAGTTCATGTTGACATTATTGACCCCCATGCCGATTCAAATGAAATGCTTCATGAATATGGTGTTGAACTCGTTTCGAATGCCGGAAAAGATTACGATGCGATAATTGTAGCAGTTAATCACAAAGAGTACATCGACTTAAATGAAAATTACTTCAAAGGAATTCTAAAAGATGAAAAAGGAGTTTTTGTTGATGTAAAAGGAATCTACAAAGGGCAAATTCACGAATTAGAATATTGGAGCTTATAAGCATGGAAAACTTTCAAAAAAAGATACTCGTTACCGGTGGAGCTGGATTTATTGGTTCTCATGTCGTTCGTAGATTATTGAGAAATTATCCGAATTACTTGATTGTAAATGCCGATAAATTAACGTATGCAGGAAATTTGGAGAATCTTTCAGATGTTGATTCTCTTGCAAATTATCGTTTTGAAAAAATTGATATCGTTGATGCTACTGCCGTCAAAACCGTTTTTTCAAAGTACCACATTACAGATGTAATTCATCTAGCTGCTGAATCTCACGTTGATCGTTCAATTGAAGGGCCAATGGAGTTCGTAATGACCAATGTCGTTGGAACCGTAAATTTATTGCAGGCAGCTCGGGAAAATTGGAATGGTGAAACCAATCATGTTTTTCACCACGTATCTACAGATGAAGTATACGGAAGTCTTGGCGATGAAGGACTTTTTACAGAAGAAACATCATATGATCCAAGAAGTCCTTATTCGGCATCAAAAGCATCATCAGATCATTTTGTTATGGCTTATTATCATACGTATGGTTTGCCAATCAAAATGTCGAATTGTTCAAATAATTATGGCAGTCATCATTTCCCTGAAAAATTAATTCCGTTGATGATTCACAATATTCAAAATAAAAAGCCACTTCCTGTTTATGGAAAGGGAGATAACATCCGAGATTGGTTATGGGTGGAGGATCATGCCAGCGCCATTGATGCTATTTTTCATAAAGGTCGAATTGGGGAATCATACAATGTGGGTGGTTTAAACGAATGGACTAATATCGAGTTAGTTCGTTTTTTATGTCGTTTAATGGATGAAAAATTGGGTAGGGGAGAAGGAGAATCAGAAAAACTAATCACGTATGTGAAAGACCGGGCAGGTCATGATAAGCGTTATGCGATTGATGCAACGAAATTGGAAAAAGAACTGGGTTGGAAACCGTCAATTACCTTTGAAGAAGGGCTCTCGAAAACAGTTGATTGGTACTTACAAAACCAAAATTGGGTGGGAAAAGTAACGAGTGGTTCATACAAGGATTACTATCAAAATATGTATGCGAATCGTTGATTGAATGGGGATATTTGATCGTTTTTTTAAGAAAAAAGAAGTTCTGCCGCCTTTTGACTTGTCAAATTTTAAAGTTGACATGCATAGTCATCTGATACCGGGAATTGATGACGGATCTCAAAATATGGACCAAACGATTGCCATTTTAGCGAAGTTTCAATCTTTGGGATACAAGAAAGTCATAACTACACCACATATTATGTCGGATAGTTATCCGAATACACCTGAAATAATTCAATCAGGGTTAGAAGAGGTTCGAAAAGCAATCAAAGAGGTAGGTTTAACCATACAAATTGAAGCAGCAGCTGAATATTATTTTGATGAGACTTTCATGCCAAAAATAAAGAACAAAGAATTATTGACTTTTGGAGAAAATTATGTTCTTGTTGAATTTGCTTTTCATTCTCCTCCTCAGTATTTAGAGCAACTCTTCTTCGAATTGCAAACGAACGGATATCGCCCAGTTGTAGCGCATTTTGAGAGGTATATGTATTATTTGGGAGATATCGAGAAAGCTAAAGAATGGCGCCGAAAAGGAATTAACATACAAATTAATTTGAATTCATTAATCGGACATTATGGTCCCGAGGTAAGAAAACAAGCTGAAAAATTAATTGATTCTGTCGAATTTGATTTCGTGGGAACAGATTGCCATCGAATCGAACATTTAATGTTACTTGAAGAAAACTTACACCTTCCTTATTTCCATAAAATCGGAAATTACTTGATAAAAAATAAAGTTCTGTGAAACTTCATTTGCTTCGTCATTCGAAAACCGAAAAATTTTCATTTAGTGGAAAAGATTTCGATCGAAAATTAATGGAAAAGGGCATTCGACAATCAGCTGAAATATTCAAATTTCTTAAATCACAATCTTTTGAGAATACAAATTTGTTTTGCTCCGCTGCTCAACGCACAATAGAAACTTTTGATCTAGTATGCTCCAATTTTAAATTCAATCAAGTTTCTTTTCACCAAGAATTGTACTTGGCAGGATTGGAAGATATACTCCAATTTATATGGACTTTAAATTCGCAAAAGGATATATTCATAATCGGGCATAATGAAGGGCTTTCTGAATTGGCAAGCTATCTCAGTGGTTCACATTTACATTTAAAAACCTGTGGGTATTTACAACTTGAATTTGACTGCGAATCATCAGAAGAAATAAGCAAGGATTGCGGAATAATTCGCGAATCTTCTCGTCCTGAAGTGTCATAAAAACTAATTTAATGAAATGCAAGAATTCTTATCACAATTACAAAAACGTTTTTCTACTGATGAAATTTCAACGATTCAGAATAAGTTCGGTTCGTTTCTTTTGATTTCCCCCAAGAATAAAAACGGAAACAAAATCTTATTGACTGTGGGATTATCAGAATTTCAAATGAATGTGCACGAAAAACACGTTGGCGAAGAATTTAATGAACTTTACTTTTATTTACCTAGTTATTGGGATTTGAATGATGTAGCAAATCCATTGATGAATTGGGTTTTTATTTGGTTGGAGAAACTTAAAAACCATGTGATTTCAAAAAACTCTTGGTTCGGAAACGGCCACACCATAGCTACAGGAAAACCACTTGTTCAATTGTCTGAAAAAATGCTTCAAAATCATTTCATTCTTGCATATCCCATGGAACTAACAAAAGAACTTGCACCGATTAAATTGACAAACAAAACCGTTCATTTTTTAGCAGTAACACCAATTTTTGAAGATGAAATGGATTATAAGCAAGGAAAAGGAACTGCCAAACTATTCAAGAAATTTGTACAAGCTAATGTGACTGAAAAATTAGATGAATTCCGAAAAACAGTATTGCGAAACCGTTGGAATTTTTTCGGGAAATGAAAATTGAAAATCTGAAAGCTCATCTGTCTTTACTTTTAGTAAATGTGCTTTATGGAGCAAGTCACGTTTTAGCTAAAGGTGTAATGCCTCAATTTCTATCTCCAAACGTATTCATTTTATTTCGTGTATTGGGAGCGACAATATTATTCTGGTTAGCACTTTCATTTATTGGTCGAGAAAAAATTGACAAAGCGGATTATCCTCGTTTAATTGCATGTGGACTTTTTGGCGTTGCCATTAATCAGTTGTTCTTTTTTCACGGATTGAATTTGTCCTCAGCTTTCAATTCAGGAATCATCATGGCGCTTAATCCAATTATGGTCGTTGTTTTGTCATTCTTCTTATTGAACGAGCGAATTACGATGTTACGATCCTTTGGAATTGCTTTAGGTGCTGTCGGAGCAATCCTGTTAACCATGAAAGGTGCTACCGGAAAAGGGGACTCTTCGTTGGGCGATTTATTTCTGTTTATCAATTCCTTGAGTTACGCCATTTACCTGGTCATTGTGAAACCCTTGATGCAGCGATATAAGCCAATATCAGTGATTACTTGGGTTTTCACTTTTGGCTTGGGCTTTGTTCTGCTCTTTCCACCAACGATTCCACAATTTATACAGACTGAATATGCTACATTTACATCGGAAATCGTATTAAAAATAAGCTACGTGATTGTTGGGGTAACATTTCTAACCTATCTACTCACTATGTATGGTCTGAAATACTTAAGTCCAACGGTTTCGAGTTCTTACATTTACACCCAGCCTGTCATGGTCATTTTATTTGCATGGCTATTTGCTGTTTTGAGCTGGTCTGCTGATTACACCGGAACAATTACGTTAGAAAAGGTTGGATACATGCTCGTTATTTTTACGGGTGTTTATATAACATCTAGAAAAAGTGATAAAAAATAAGTTAATATTGTTAAAGTTTCTTGCTAAACCTTCATTTACAGAAATCCGAGCTAACTTTGCATTATGAATGTTTTCGATAAGTTAAAGGCACAACTTGATTTAATGGAATGGCCCAATTTGTATTTATATAAATTCATCATTCCGAATGAAAACGAGAAATTAGCGCAAGTTACTGCACTTTTTGATTACGAAACAGCGGAAATTTCTTACCACGAATCAGGAAAAGGAAATTATGTAAGTATTAGCGTTAAAGAAGTGGCTGTATCTGTAGATCAAATAATCGATAAGTATCAGAAAGCATCTGAAATAAAAGGGGTAATTTCACTTTAACATGGAAAAACTAATCGATTTTTTATTCGTAAGTCTACTCATTATTTTAGCCATCATTTTGTATCGATTGTTATTGAAGAAATTAAGTAATGGAAAAGTTAATTCCGAATCCTTTTGTACGTTGTATAGCCTAGAAAAAAACCCGGTTTCAGGAGAAGTAGAATTTTATTTTGTGTCGCCGGATATGATTAAAGTTGAATTCTGTATATGGAAAGATAATGAAAAAGTATTGGAATTAAGAAGCGATTATTTCAAAAAAGGAGGACATATCATTAGATTCGACAGCACAATTCTCTCTGATGGAGAATATTTCTTTGGTCTTGTTACTAGCAAACAGCGAACCGTTAAACGATTCAGAATTCAGAACAATTAAGATTCTTTACTATTCTTGTTCCCTTTCGGCATTTTAATCTTAGAACGTGATTTTTTCACTTTGTATTTTGATTTTGCAAAGTCATTTCCTTCTCCGTTCGATTTATCAAGTCTCACTACAACACCTGCAGTGTGAGCCATATAATTTGATGGGCCCATGAAATCATTGAGAGAGAATTTGGCAACCGATTGCAACTGAATGCCAATATTTTTGGCTACCCAAAGATTGATTCCACCACCAATGTTTGCGTTAATTGATAAAGCTTTAGCCGTATTTAAATCGTCAAGTTGACGAGTTGTGATACCTCCACCTGCAAATATATACGGATCAATCCAACTTCTTCCAACCAATTTATAAAATGAATACTTGGAATGTAAATCAAAGCCAAACAAGTTGCCATTCACGCGAAGAGAGTCATTTACATACTTCAGGGAGTCGTATTTTTGATAACAAATAGATCCTTCAACACTCCAACCATTGTAGATGTATTTATCGACAAAAAAACGTGAAGGAAAAGGTGTCGAATGATATTGTGAAAAATTAAATGGATTCGTTTCAATCCCATCATCATCAAGCATAATCCATGAAGCTCCAAACAACCAATTATAATTATCCTTATTGGTAATCATCTTATTCGGTTGAGCGAATGAAATACCATGAACCAGTAAAAAAATGAAAATCAATCGATTAATAAATGTCATTTTGCAAATATTCAAGTGTGCGTCAAAAATAAATAATTTTAGAAAGCAGAAATTGTAGATTGTTGTAATAGTTATTCACTTTTAAAGTTTAATTTGTTTGTAACAACATTTTTTGGGTTTGTTACATTGAATCAATATGTTATTTAACTTTGATTTCGATGACAAAGCAAAAAAAATATACGTTAAATATCGAAGATGAATTAGATTTTGAGGTGTTTGGTTTGTCCACGCCATTTGCAGATTATCGTCTGGCATGGGTTTTAAATGATAAATTGGAGTTTAAGTTTGAAAAATCAGAAGACGCGATTCCCATTTTTGATCGAAAAAGTAAACAAGTGAAAAAATTTCAACAATTTTTCTTCAGAGACGATGAAAATCATATTGAGGTTCATTTATTGAAAAACAAACAGGGTAATCAGTTCGTTGTTTATGAGCATGCCATGATGGATTTTTTCCTCATTTTAAGAAACAATTTAACAATCGATACGACTAATTTACTTGCCCAACTTAGAAATACAAATGGTATTGTAGCCGCTTTCAAACTTGAAAATGATAGTTTTGAGTTTATAGCGGAAATGAATTGATACTA
>JBIIVA010000132.1:0-7250 GCA_044339705.1 Crocinitomicaceae bacterium | reverse complement strand
TTCATCATACACAAAACGACTATTACAAAGCACTGGCTCAAAGCGATAAAGTTGGCAATTCAACCCCATTCATTGAATATATGCTCGGGGTAATTGATGAGTCCTTGTCGTCGATGCTTGATTTCAAAGGTAAAACCATGAGTTCTCAAGAGCGATTGAATTATTTCATTGAATTGACAACAAATACATTTAGCCGAAAAGATTACATGGGCGTTTTTAAAGAAATTTCCACCGCAACTGCCAGTCGAGATTTAAAATTAGGGGTTGAACTTGGATTTTTTGAAAAACAGGGAGATAAAACGAATACGATTTATAAAATTCCTCAACCCATTCCCAACGAATATTGAAATTCACTCCCAAACATTCAAATACTCCGCACCCAATTACTACATTTGTTCCATGAAAATTTCTGCGTCAATTTACAGCGATAAAAAACGACCACTCAAAGAAGTCATTGAGGACTTGGTTGCGCATCAGGTTGATTTATTGCATGTTGACTGCAACGACGATGTTAGCGTTTTCGACGATATCAAAAAAATTAGAACGTGGTGTGCGTTGCCGATTGATTTACACATCATTACTTCAGAACCTCAGAAATATTTTGATCTACTCCTTGAGAATCCAGTTGAATACGTGACGTTTCAATACGAGGATTTGAAATCGCCTTTGAATCTTCCAAAAGAAATAAAAGGAAAAAAAGGATTGGCAGTGATTACCCCCACTTCTGTTGAGGTTTTTGACGAGTATGCTGATTTCGATTTTATCTTAATCATGGCAACGATTCCTGGACAAAGTGGAGGCGTATTTGATAAAATTAATTTCTCGAAGATTCGGCAATTCCGCAAAAAATATCCTTCCAAATCGATTCATGTAGATGGCGGCGTGAATGGCGAAGTTTCATTCATTCTCAGAAATATGGGTGTTAGTTCATCGGTTTCGGGTTCGTATTTATTTAATGCGCCCAGTGTAGGACATGCACTCATGAATTTGACCAAGCGTGAAATTGAATCTCATTATTGCGTTGAAGATTTCATGATTCCGATTGAAGAATCGCCTGTTGTTAAAGTCAAAGGCGCGACAACCAAATCGATTTTAGAAGCCGTTGAACAAGGAAATTTTGGTTTTGCACTTGTTGTTGGGAATGAAAATAAATTAATCGGACTCGTTTCGAGCGCGGATATCCGAAAAGCGTGGTTGAGAAAAATTGATCAACTTTCTGATATACAAGCGGCTGACCTAATAAATAAACATCCTGTGACCATGAATTCGAAAGCAACTGTGTTCGAAATGTTGCAATTCATCAAGAAATGTTCATTTCCTGTGATGTATCTTCCGGTGGTTGATGAGAACCAAAATGCCGTTGGAATTGTTAACTTTGTGCACCTCATCAAAGGAGAAATATGATCATTCATTTAAAATCAACTGTAGACCAGGTTCTTGTGTCTAAACTAGCTGAGGAAAACAAAGCTTTTCACATTAATTACAATGAAAAAAGCGTTTTAATTATTGGTTCAGGAATTAAGGAAGTTCCTGTGAATTTAGAACAATATACGGAACAATTTTGGGTATTTCCTAACGATATGCAATTGTCGTCACGCAAATACCAAAATGAAAAACGTGAAATTAGCTTTGGCAAAGTCAAAATAGGTGGAAATACGAACAACACGATTTTGATTGGCGGACCTTGCTCCGTTGAATCAGAGGAACAAATCCGTTCTGCTTCTGAATTATTAGTGAAATTAGGTTTAACGACTTTACGCGGAGGCTGTTACAAACCAAGAACGAGTCCCTATTCGTTTCAAGGATTGGGTTTGGAAGGTTTGAAATTGCTAGCCAAAATGCGCGATGAGTATGGATTAAATGTCATTACGGAAGCGCGTGATGCTACCCACATTGATGAAATCATCGAATATACGGATGTCATTCAAGTTGGAGCAAAAGCCATGTACGACCAAGGAATTTTACGTGCTTGTTCGAAAATTAAAAAACCGGTTTTAATCAAACGAGGTTTTGGAACAACACTCCAAGAGTTTGTGCAAGCAGCTGAATTTGTACTTTCTGGCGGAAATGAAAATGTGGTGCTTTGCGAGCGAGGAATCAGAACGTTTGAAACAGGCACGCGATTTACACTGGATTTATGCGGTGTGGCTTGGCTTCAAGAACATACGAATTTGCCGATCATTTTAGATCCTTCGCACGCAATGGGTTACGCTTATGGTGTTCCGAGTTTGTCTAAGGCATGCGTAGCGATGGGAATTGATGGCTTGTTAATTGAAGCACATCCAAATCCGAAAGTAGCGAAATCAGATGCCTCTCAACAATTGAATTTTGAAGAATTCGAAAATTTATTGAAAGAACTTCGACCAGTTGCACAAAGTGTTGGATACCAAATGATTTAAGTATGCATTTAGAACAAAATATTAAAGGTCTTTGCAACAAATTTGGTATCGAATTCGATGACTTTCTAAATGATTTGGATGTCGAAAATGTGCATGAACTAACCGTTTACGATTTGGAAGCCGTTTGTGAAGAATACGAAGTTGATCTCATGGCGCTTCTTTTCAAACCAATGTTTCGCCCTGAGTTATTTAAAGACAAATTGAGTAAAATCAAATTATTGATTTTGGATGTTGACGGGGTGTTGACCGATGGCGGCATGTATGTTTCCGAAAACGGTGACCAGATGAAACGCTACAATACCCAGGATGGAATGGGAATCATGCATTTGACAAAATCTAATTTTCAAGTTGGAATCATTTCCTCTGGCTTCACAAATAACATGGTTCAAAAACGAGCTGAATTACTTGGCATTCAAAATTGCTACGTTGGTAGAGATCCAAAAATTGAAATCTTGAAGGATTGGTGCAAAAAGCTCAATCTCAAACTCGAAGAGGTTGCAATCATTGGTGATGACATCAATGATCTTGAAATAATGAAAAATGTTGGTTTGGCTGTTTGTCCGTCAAATGCTGTAACTTCGGTTAAATCGATATGCCAAATCATATTATCTAAAAAGGGAGGCGATGGTTGCGTGCGCGAATTCATCGACAATTTCCTGCTTAAAAATCCACTGAATTAAATTATGAGTACAATTAAATTAGGAATAATCCGTGAGGGAAAAGTTCCGCCTGATTTTCGAGTTCCGTTAACTCCGAAACAATGCAAAGCAATTGAAATACTTTATCCGAATGTAAAAGTTCAAGTTCAAAGAAGTCAAATTCGAACCTTCAAGGATTCTGAATATGCGGATCAAGGAATAGAATTGGTGGACTCGTTGCAGGAATGCGATATCATTTTTGGTGTTAAAGAAGTTCAAATCGCTGATTTGATTCCGAATAAAACCTTTGTATTCTTTTCCCATACAATCAAAAAACAGCCATACAATCAGAAGTTACTTCGTGCCATTTTGGATAAAAAAATCAGATTGATTGATTATGAGGTTCTGAAGGATAAAAATAACAATCGAATCATAGGTTTCGGTCGTTATGCCGGAATTGTGGGTTGCTACAATGCCTTCTTAACTTATGGATTAAAAAGTGGACTATTTGAATTGAAACTAGCACATCAATGTCATGATCGTAAA
Source organism: Crocinitomicaceae bacterium (assembly GCA_044339705.1). Taxonomy (GTDB): domain Bacteria; phylum Bacteroidota; class Bacteroidia; order Flavobacteriales_D; family Crocinitomicaceae; genus UBA952. The sequence goes on along the minus strand of JBIIVA010000132.1, from coordinate 3,667 downwards.
GAAGTGGAAAGTGAATTGCAAAAAGTGAAACTTCCTTCTGATTTTCGTTGTGTTTTAACTGGTTTGGGTAGGGTAGGAAACGGTGCAAAAGAAATTATGGAGCTCCTACCAATTAAGGAAGTTAGCCCAGAGGAATATTTGGAAAATCAGTATGATGAACCCGTTTACACGCAATTGGAGGTGGAGGACTACTATGCAAAATTAGATGGATCTGAATTCATCAAGAAAGAGTTTTATTCAACTCCTGAACTTTTTAAGTCGACATTCGATCGTTATGTTCCTCTTTCTGACATGTATATTCCCTGTCATTTTTGGAGTTCCAAAGCACCGATTATTTTACCAAATGAAGTTCTTAGTTCGGAATCGTGTCGACTTAAAGTGATTGCTGATGTCTCATGTGATGTGAATGGACCAATTGCATCCACTATTCGGGCAAGTAAAATTGGAGATTCAATTTACGGATACGATCCTGAGACAAAATCTGAAGTAAATTTCTTGAACGAAAATGCAATTGCTGTTATGGCCGTTGATAATTTGCCTTGTGAACTCCCCAAAGATGCTTCAGAGGATTTTGGTAATGAACTTCTTAAAAATGTATTGCCTGCTCTGTTCGGTGAAGATCCTGATCGAATCATTGAGCGAGCTTCCGAGACGAATTTAAATGGTGAATTGACAGCAGAGTTTAAGTATTTGGAAGATTACGCGAATGGTTTAGTTAAAACATAATAATGAAATCCTTTGAAAATTCGATTTTCACGAGTTTAAATATTGATCTATTCGAAAAAAGAGAATACTTCAATTGCCAATTTAATGAGATCGATTTTTCTAGTTTTAACTTCTCAGGATATAAATTCCTAGATTGTGAATTCAATGATTGCAACTTGAGTCTTTGCAATCCAAACAACGCTTTTTTTCAACAAGTTCAATTCTCGAATTGCAAAATGCTGGGGATTCATTTCGATTACGTCAACCCATTTGGCCTTGAAATGTCCTTCGAAAACTGTCAACTTAATCATGCTATCTTCTATCAATTAAAATTAAAAGGAATTCATTTTAAGAATTGTCAATTGATTGAGGTCGATTTTTCAGAAAGTGATTTATCTGGAAGCAGTTTCTATCATTGTGACTTACAAGGAGCTGTTTTTGACCAAACAAACCTAGAACATGTGGATTTTAGTTCTGCAATGAATTTCACAATAGATCCAAATTTGAATAAAATAAGAAATGCTAAATTTTCTTTAGAAGGTTTACCAGGATTACTCTCGAAATTTGGTATTCAGGTATCTTGATCAAACACAATATTTCGGCTTTTTTATTCTTATTTTTGTCAAAACAATTCTTATGAAATTCGATATTGCGGTTATAGGTGGTGGAATCGTTGGAGCTGCAACATTCTACAAGCTTCAAAAGAAAAATCCAAGTCTAAAAATTGCTCTTTTTGAAAAGGAAAATCTATTGGCGGATCATCAAACTGGACATAACTCCGGTGTGATTCATTCCGGATTGTATTACAAACCTGGTTCATTGAAAGCGAAGAATTGCATCGAAGGCCGTCACGAACTAGTTGCCTTTGCTAAAGAATATGGCATTGCCCACGATGTCTGCGGAAAGGTGGTTGTTGCTACTGATCCAAGTGAATTACCGAATTTGGAAAAAGTTTTTCGAACTGGTCAAGAAAATAGAATTGAAGGAATCGAACGCATCAACGCAGATCAAGTAAAGGAAATAGAACCTTTTGTAGAATCAATAGGTGGAATTTGGGTTCCTGTAACAGGTATTATCGATTTTAGAGGAGCTACAGCAAAAATGGTTGAGTTAGCGCTTGCTATTCAGCCCGAAAGTAAATTATTTCTTGGACATGAAGTCACTGCAATTGAAAAAGGAGAACTTTCATCGACAATTGTAACAAACAAGGGAAATTACGAAGCTGAGTATTTGGTTTTCTGTGCTGGACTTCAAGCAGATCGAATGGCTAAAAAAGATGGTGTCAATCTGAAAGAAAAAGTGGTTGGTTTTAGAGGAGATTATTACGAATTAACGGAGCAAGCAAAACATAAAGTAAAGAATTTAATATACCCCGTTCCAAATCCTGACTTCCCATTTTTAGGAGTTCATTTTACACGAATGACGGATGGCGAGATTGAGTGCGGGCCAAACGCCGTATTTACGTTTAAGCGTGAAGGATATGGCAAAACAGATTTTTCATTGCGTGATACGGTTGATGCCCTAACTTACGGGGGAACATGGAAATTATTCTTCAATAATATGTCTTTTGGAATCAATGAATACAGACGAGCTTTCTCTAAGAGATTATTTTTGAAAACCCTGCAGCGCATGATTCCTTCGTTGACCATGGCTGACATTCATCCGGGTAGAGCAGGAGTGAGAGCTTTGCTTTTGACGCAAGACGGTGATACGCGTGATGATTTTAGAATTGAATATCATAGAAAATCCATACATGTTTTAAATGCGCCTTCTCCGGCTGCAACTGCTGCATTGGCTATTGGAAATTATATTTCGGATGAGGCTGAAAAGCATTTCTCGTTAAAATAGATGAGGAATTTTGTTCTTTCAGTCGTTATTCTTCTACCTCTCGCTTGTCAAAACACCAAAAAAAGAATGGAGATTTCTCTGATCAATCAAAAAAAAATACATGTTCCTGCTGTTTCTGGATTAGAAGTATATGGGGATAAGTTACTAATGATTTCAGATAATACCGAAGGATTATCGATATGTGATTTGAGTGGAAATTTATTGGAAACAATTGCTCTTGAACCAGGCGAATCATCTACATTTCTAAAAGAGAAGAAACAAAAATCCGATTATGAGGCATGTACAATAATCTCTAAGGAAAATTCAGATTATTTACTTGTAATTGGATCCGGTTCGAAAAAAGAAAACAGGAACAAAGCAAAATTGATTTCATTAAACGATTTTGCAGTTAAAACATATAGTTTAGAGGGATTTTATGAATTTATACGCCTAGAATCTGAAATTGAATCAGCAGACTTTAATATCGAAGCTTTGGCTAGTCATGACAACAAATTGTATTTTTTCAATCGTGGTACAAATGAAATTTTTGTGGTTAAAAAGTCTTCATTTTTTGATTTTTTGAAAGAAGAAGATAAACAAATTAAATTCAAGTGTTATCGAATGGAGATTGATCAAATAGAGGGAATGTATGCTGGAGTTTCAGGTGCTGTAATTACCCAGGATGGGTTTGTTATTGTAACGGTAAGTGCCGAAGTTACATCAGATTGGTACAACGATGGAGCGATAGCAGGAAGCTCTATTGGTTGCTTTCATCTTTCGGAAATGAAGTCGAATTTTAATGTAAAGTCAAAGAATTTAACAGAAAACGGGCGTATTTTAAAATCAAAAATTGAGTCTGTGGCAATTCATAATATTGATTCTCACAAGGCTAAACTGTTTTTAGTTTCCGATAATGACGGAGCTCAATCCGAGCTTTTTGAAATAGATTTACTTTTTCAATAAACTAAACCTCCCCAGTTTTCAATTCAGAGGAGTTTTTTAACTCCAAAGTGCAAACTCCAATAAAAACTAGTAGCATTAAAATCGAACCAATTAATGACCAAGTGCTTGATTTTTCGAACGTTGCTGGTTCAAATTTCCATGTTATTTCATGAGATCCAGCAGGAATCATTAC
>JBIIVA010000131.1:0-7357 GCA_044339705.1 Crocinitomicaceae bacterium | reverse complement strand
TCCGCTACTAGATGCATACAAATCGGATTTAAACCGACAAAAAAGTTCATCATGACTACTGATGTTTACATCATTTACAATTAAATCTATTATTCCATCTGTAGAGATTGGTTTTATTACAACACAATAATTACCTGAAACAGTCAAAGGAACAGGAAAATTAATTATATAATAGTTAAAATCTATGTTGTTTGTTATGGTTATAGTTGCGGAGCCAATTAACGTGCTTGGTTCAAATGATTGTGAAGCTGAATAAATTGATGCTTGAACCACTACACTTGTTGGTTGAGAGTTTGAGCCTCTCCTTGCTAAAAATTCCACCCCACTAATTGAATTATTGAAGGATGATAAATAAGCCATCGAAATTTCTTCATTATCGACCCTCAATAGTTCCTGATAATAATATGTTGGAATTACTGAAAGTGTTTGTTCTTTTGCTTCTGCATAACGAAGGGTATCAAAACAATTGATATTTTTCAAAACCGGCTTTTTTTTCTTTTTAGGTAGTAATTGGTTTAAATTCATCTCCGCCAAATCGTCGATTTTATGGAGTTTTGATTGAGCAAATACAGGTAGAGAAATTAAGCCTAAACCCAAATAAAGTACTAATTTTTTCATGATTACATTTTTTTTTGACAAATTTCCAATTATTTTTATAGATTAATAATCAATATATTAACTAATTAAGTATATTTACAACTAATTTAGTTATGTTTTAAATAATTAATTTCAGTTTATGAACACAGTTGGTAATAAAATTCGCTTACTTCGAGAAGAAAGAGGGCTTTCGCAAGAAAACATGGCCGCATCATTAGATATGACACAGTCTAACTACGCTCGTTTGGAAAAAGATGATAACCGCATCAGTATTCCTAGACTAATTGTTATTGCTAAAACACTAGATATAACAGTAACTGAATTAGTTGGCGAAAAAGCTAATAATGTTGTAAATCAAAGCAATAATCAAGAGGCGGTTACTTACCTTCAATCTAATTTTCAAGCCGATAGAGAACACATTCAAACCTTGAAAGATGAAATTGAGTATTTGAAAAAGATGCTGGATAAGTTTTTGGAGAAGAAGTAAGTTTAACTGCCAAAATAGGAATTGCGAACGGAGGAATTGCGAGTTGCGAACGGTGGAGTTGCGAGCGGCTGAATTGCGAATTGCAAATTTGGGAGATGCGTGTTGCGAACGGATGAATTGCGAATTTGGGAGATGCGTGTTGCGAACGGCTGAATTGCGAATGTGGGAGATGGGAGTTGCGAACGGCTGAATTGCGAATGTGGGAGATGGGAGTTGCGAACGGATGAATTGCGAACGGTGGAGTTGCGAGTTGATAATTGCGAGTTGATAATTGCGAATTGCGAATGTGGGAGATGGGAGTTGCGAACGGTGGAGATGCGAGCGGCAGAATTGCGAATTGCAAATTTGGGAGATGGGAGTTGCGAACGGTGGAGTTGCGAGTTATGAGAGGAGGAATTGTGAGTTTAGAATGCGTTCTGCGTAAGTAATTAGTAGCTCGAAAATAACATGAGTTAAGGAGTATTAATTTGATTCAGTCCTATTATAAAAATTTGAAATTATTGTACACCTGAAAACGATTAATAATTCATTCCAATTGCCCACAATGGAATAACATTCAAATAGCCAAATTCAATATCATCTTTGACAATAAAAGATTTGCCATTTCGTTCAATTTGCTGTTGAGTTTTGCTTTTACCACCAATTTCAAAGGTGTAATCGTCAATCACAAAATCTGCATTTTTCGATCCATAAACCTGATTTTTTAGTCGCATTTGATTCATGAAAAATGTTTCTCGAATATTTCCAATATTTGAGTTTTCTCCCTTTAAACTGTAAATTAAATTCGCATTATCCAAATAGACTTTTTCTACTTTTCCCAATGCTCGAATGCCTTTTGTTGAAGAATGAAGTTGACTAATCAACCCTGATTTTTCCATGTGTAAAAAATAATCATCCAACGAATTTCTACTCACTCCAATCAGCTCCGCAATTTTTGAGTAATTTGGTTTAAATGGGACACTCTCCGCAATTATTGAAAGCAAGCGTTTTAATTTACGACTCGTTCCAACATTGAGATTTGCATATTGAGGTATATCTGTTTCAAGGGTTTGAACGATAATTTGACCCAATCGTAAATCCAATTCATTTTCAATCCCAAAAGGATAGTACCCTCTCCTCAAATAATCATTAAACAAAGGCAATGGATGCTTTATCTCATCAAGTTTTACTTCATTATTCACAATTTGTTCCAATGAATAAGGCTCAAAATCATAATCATGAAATAGTTTCAAATATTCTCGAAAAGAAAGTCCTTGCAGATGATATATTACGGCTCGCCGACTTAAATCCGAAGAGCCTTTCAGAATATCCAAAACGGAAGATCCTGTAAATACAACCTTAAGCGTAGGAAAAGAGTCGTAAATATTTTTTAATTCTCTCGACCAGTCTGCATATTTGTGAATTTCATCAAGAAATAAATACTCGCCTGCGTTCATATAAAAATCATTGGCTAAATCAAATAATCTGTTCTCGCCAAAATATAAATCATCTGCTGAAACATACAACGCTTTTCTACTGTCTAAATTTTCTTTGATGTATTGAAGGATTAATGTCGTTTTACCAACTCCCCTTGGCCCGACGATTCCAATCATTCGATTGTCCCATAGAATTTTTCCGTATAAATATCGCTTGAAATCAGTGCTTGTATGTTGTAATAATGTTTCAAACTTTTGGTAAAGTGTTTTCATATTCGAATTGAAATTTCTCTGCAAATATAGTAAATGCACAATTGATTTAACACTATTATTTAAAATTGCTTAATTAGAAGTGCAAATAATTGTGACTAGTTCATTGTTGGATAATAAAAATCACGAAATCAGTTTCTCAACGTCTTTATAATTTCGGACAATATATTTTTGTTTGGCATCAATTTTATCAAAAAGTTCTTGCTGTTTTTTCGATAATTCTTCATTATGAAATTTACACTCGATGAGGATCTTATTTTCAGAGTAAAAGTCAAGTTCGATGGTGTTTTCATAGATGTATTTTAAATTGAGCTGTTTCAGCCGTAAGAACACATAATTCTCGAACACAGCTCCCCAATCTCGTTCTCCCGTGTAGAAATTTCTAATACCAGTATCGCAACAATAAATCTTTTTGGGAGAAACCAATTGCTCGTTTAATTTTCCAAATCTCGAAACTGGATAAATAATAAACGTATCACAAAACAGATCAAAATACCGTTTTGATGATTCGGTAGAAATTCCAAGAACTTTGGCAATTTTATTGATGCTCAAGGTTTTTCCACTTCGCTCCATTAACAGTAGAAAATAATCTTTTAGAACACTAATCTGCCGAATTCCATGAACAGCGGCGATGTCTTTGTAAATGATATTATCCATTAATTCGCGAATGTAGGCATCATCATTCGTTAAAACATACTCCGGAATTCCACCTTTGCTCAGGTAATCTTTAAAGTATTTTTCATGTAAATGTTCATCTGACTTAGCAATACGAATATTTTTAAAGTCAAGATATTCCGAATAATTTAAGGGTAATACTTCAAAAGTAATAGATCTGCCTGTAAGCAAACCACTTTGAGATTTTAATAATGAGGCACTTGATGATGAGGCAAAAATTTTCACATTTCCGGAATCGTATAAGTTCTTTAATTGTTGCTCATAATCAACACTAAATGTAATTTCATCGAGAAACAAGTAAATCTTTTCTTTAACACTTATTGAATTCATAATACGGAAAAACTCCACAATTTCAAGAATAGTCTTTCCCGAGAGCAGATAATCATCCAGACTCACATACAAGATGGTTTTCGCAGGAATATTTTCCTCAAATAGTAGGTGTTTAATGCTTAATTTCATTAAGCTTGTTTTTCCAATTCTTCTTAACCCGGTCAAAAAAACGATTTGTTTATTTGTTAAATTTGGAAGTAATCGGGTTTTAAAATCCGTTCTTTCATTTAAACCATTTAATTTTTCAAAATCATCTTCCCACCAAGGATTGTATCGATAAAGTTCTTTTTCCAAAATAATGGTTCTTTAATTGTTAGAACAAATGTAGTAAAAATGTTTGATGTAAACAAACGGTATTAGTTTAAAACGTTTGTTATGAGCAAATGAATTAATTAAAAAACATTTTGTTTTAGAAAATGATTTTACTATGATCGACCTAGAAATCATCCTTTTTAATTTTCTTCAACAAAAAAAGGCCGACTTTCGACGACCTTCTATTATAATGACACTTTCCGCTATCCGAGCATGTCGGGAAGAAGAAAATGGAAAAGAGTCCGCCGTAACGAACTCTTGTAAATCCTACATCATTCCTGGCATTCCACCACCCATTCCAGCCATAGCTGCGGCAGCGTTTCCTTCTTCTGGTTGATCAGCAATCACACATTCTGTTGTTAACAACATGGCAGCGATAGAAGCAGCATTCTCAACAGCAATTCGAGTAACTTTCGTTGGGTCAATTACACCAGCTTTGTAAAGTTTCTCGTAGGTCTCTGTTCGAGCGTTGTATCCGAAGTCTTCTTTTCCTTCTCTAACTTTTTGAACGATTACGGCACCTTCACCACCAGCATTTGCGATGATTTGACGCAATGGCTCTTCAGCTGCACGTTTTACAATTGCAATTCCGGTAACTTCGTCTTCGTTTTCACCTTTTAATTTATCCAACGTTTCGATCGCACGAATAAGTGCTACACCACCACCTGGAACAATTCCTTCTTCAACGGCAGCTCTTGTTGCAGCCAAAGCATCGTCTACGCGGTCTTTTTTCTCTTTCATCTCCATCTCAGTTGGTGCACCAACATAAAGTACTGCAACTCCACCAGCTAACTTCGCTAATCTTTCTTGAAGTTTCTCACGATCGTAGTCAGAAGTAGTTGTTTCAATTTGAGCTCTGATTTGCCCAACTCGTGCAGTGATATCTCCTTTTTTACCTTTTCCGTTGATGATAGTTGTATTGTCTTTGTCTATTTCAATTTTGGCAGCAGAACCTAACATGTCCATTGTTACATTTTCCAAAGTCATTCCACGCTCCTCAGAAATTACTTGTCCGCCAGTTAAAATTGCTATATCTTCTAGCATGGCTTTTCTACGGTCTCCAAATCCTGGAGCTTTAACTGCAGCAACTTTCAATGAACCTCTCAATCGGTTTACAACTAAAGTTCCAAGTGCTTCACCATCAACATCTTCTGCAATAATCACCAAACCTTTGCCAGCTTGAACAACTGGTTCCAAAACAGGAAGTAATTCCTTCATGCTTGAGATTTTTTTCTCACAGATTAAAATCAATGGATTTTCCATCTCTGTGATCATTTTCTCCGTATTTGTTACAAAGTAAGGTGATAAATAACCTCTATCGAATTGCATTCCTTCCACTGTTTTTACTTCAGTTTCAGTTCCTTTCGCTTCTTCTACAGTAATTACGCCATCATTACCTACAACTTTCATTGCTTCAGCGATAAGCGCACCAATCGTTTCATCGTTATTTGCTGAAATCGATGCAATTTGTTTGATTTTAGAATTGTCTGAACCAACTTCTTTCGAAATTTTCTTCAAATTCTTTACTACTTCAGCGACTGCTTTATCTATTCCTCTTTTTAAATCCATAGGGTTCGCACCAGCTGCAACGTTCTTAAGTCCGGCGCTTACAATTGCTTGAGCTAACACAGTAGCTGTTGTCGTGCCATCCCCCGCAATGTCTGCAGTTTTAGAAGCAACTTCTTTTACCATTTGTGCACCCATATTCTCGATTGGATCTTTCAATTCGATTTCTTTGGCTACAGTAACACCATCTTTAGTTACGTGTGGCGCTCCAAATTTTTTACCAATAACAACGTTTCGTCCTTTTGGACCTAGGGTTACTTTCACTGCATCAGCCAATGAATCAACCCCTTTCTTTAACTTTTCTCTTGCTTCTACATCAAAAAAGATATCTTTTGCCATTTTTATTAAGTTTAAAAGTATGATTAAAAAATTCCGTAAATATCTGATTCTCTCATAATCAGAAAGTTATTCCCATCGATTTTTATTTCTGTTCCGGAGTATTGCCCATAAAGAACTGAATCTCCTTTTTTTACAGACATCGGTTCGTCTTTTTTTCCCGGTCCTGCTGCAATAACAGTTCCTTTCAATGGTTTCTCTTTTGCCGTGTCAGGAATAATAATTCCGCTGGCTGTTTTTTGTTCTGCTGGCGCAGGTTCTATCAGAACTCTGTCTGCCAAAGGCTTAAATTTTACTGACATATTTTTATAAATTAGAATTAAATTTCTTCGCCATTCGACTAACTTCGTGCCAATCGCGAATCGAGACAAATTTTCATTTGTTTTTAGATTTTTTCAAAAAAAAAGTGTCAGAATGAATGACAGAGTGGCACAACGCAACAACCTTAAATATATTTTGCCAATTCATCTGGAGTGTATACCGGAATCTCTGAATTCTTGAAGTCTTTAATGTTTCGAGTTACTATACAATCCATTTTTTCAATGGAATATGCACTTATGATTTGTATTGCATCCTCAAAGTCTTTGTGTTTTGATTTTAGTCCTTTCTTTAGAATATCCAAATTAATGGCAACAATATTTAAATATTCGAGTAGATTGAATAAGACTTCCCGTAATTCTTTTTCGTCGACATATTTCTTTAGTAAATAATGAGTTGTCGCAATGGAATGTGATGATGTGTAAAGTTCAAGTTTTCCAACTTCAGCCTTTGAAAATAGCTGAATGGCAAATTTACTGAATGGTTTTCTGTCGGCGATTAAATCAACTAGTATATTCGTATCAACGAAAATTTTCATAAGTGCTTTTTTTCGAGGTACGTTCTTAATTCTTTCTCTTCATCAAAGTTTTCAGGAAGTTTAACGGCACCAATAATTTTCTTCAGTTTCGATGAAATTTCGTCTTTGCTATTTTCATCACTCGTAATACTTTCCAAATACTTTTCAATCAACTCGGAGAGGCTTCTCCCGGTCTTTTTAGCATACATTTTTGCTTTTTCAATAACAGACTTTTCCACCGTCAGTGTTAGTTTCGTTGTCATACACGTGTTTTTATTTCAAATATACGTGTAAAGATTGATCCAACTCGAAATACAGTCAGAAATTAACTTTTTTCTTTGAATGTTAGATAAGAGACTCAGTAAAATAGAAAAGCTAACTCGAGAAAATTATTTCCCGTTCGTAGGATTTTGTTTTTGATTTGGCGCTTGATTCGGATTTTGAGTTTGTTCCGTTTTCTTTGGTTGAACAAGTGGCTTCGCAGGTTTCGGTTGACGAAGGGTCAATAATAAACTTATTACCGCGATTGAACCA
>JBIIVA010000130.1:0-7358 GCA_044339705.1 Crocinitomicaceae bacterium | reverse complement strand
AATAACTACAAAGTCGCATTTCGAAATGGTGGAAATTTTGCAGGAATGAAACGAGTGACTTATTTGCTTGCAGATAGCGTTTCAGAATCTTCTTCACAATCATATTATCGTTTTTCCGAGGCAGTACAAGGGAAATCCAGGGCCTATTCTGAAGTTTTATTCCGAAATGATAGTATTTATTTGACTTCCTATACGAACATGAGCCTACACATGAAATGGAGTGCAAAATTGCAATGCTCAACGGCATATCAAAGTGCATTATCGAATTTCAATTTTCCTCAAAAGATTTTAACTAAAGATTTTTCAACAACTTTTGATGGTTTAACAGAATCGATTTATTTTTCTACCACTGCTGATCCCCCTGCTGGAGATCCATTTCCAGAATCAGCACAACCATATCTTGGACAAACAACAGCCTCATATACATTTTCACCGAGTTATACCCCTGATCCCAATAAAAATGTTTTGATTCTATGCACAACTCAACCTTTATTTAGTGGTTTTTCATTGGACCAAAATGCACTGAAAACAAAATCAAGATATGTTATACTGCCTTCAAGCACAACAACCTATGTCTTTAATTACATGCACCCCGGAGCTTATTACTATTATGCACTTTATGATTCAGATGGAAATAATACTTTTAACTCGGGTGATTGGGTGAGTAGTTCGAATACAACTTTTAATTTGTCCGATTTAGGTAATCAGTCAGTTTCAACTCAAATTAATTTCACAATTCCATAATTTTCTTTTTTAACTGACACTTTTTCAATCTTTGACAAAAAAAGGTGACAGCATGTCGTATTAATACTATTGGCAGTATCTTTGAATAATCAAGAAAATAAAATTTTCATTTATGTCAACAGAAAACGAAGAATTAAAAGAAGAGTTGAATACTAAAGAAGAACAGAAAGAAAATTCTGAATCGCAAGTTGAAAATCAAGAGCAGCAGGAAAAGCAGAGTTCGGAACCAACGGCTGAAGAGAAATACGCTGAACTGAACGACCGTTTTTTACGTCTGTATGCTGAATTTGAGAATTTTAGACGTCGATCAAACAAAGAGCGCTTGGATGTCATTTCTTCTGCAAATGCAGGACTTTTAAAAGATTTACTTCCTGTGTTAGACGACTTTGAACGTGCGATTATGAACAATGATCAAGTTACAGATATTGAAGTCGTTAAAGAAGGTTTTGTGCTGATTCAAAATAAGTTTAAGTCAATTTTGGATTCGAAAGGTCTAAAGGAAATGAATGCAAAAGGTGAGCCTTTTGATAGTGAACTGCATGAGGCAATTGCGAATATTCCGGTTTCCGAAGAAGATCAAAAGGGTAAAGTAATAGATGACATAGAAAAAGGTTATTACTTGAATGACAAAGTGATACGTTTCGCAAAAGTTGTCGTTGGGCAGTAACATACGATTAAATTTTTATGAGTCAGAAAAGAGATTATTACGAAATATTAGGAGTTGCCAAAAATGCCGATGAAGCTGAAATAAAAAAGGCTTATCGCAAAATGGCGTTGAAATATCATCCCGACAAAAATCCTGGAGATTCCGAAGCGGAGGAAAAATTCAAGGAAGCAGCTGAAGCATATGAAGTCTTGAGCAATTTCGAGAAACGTGCCCAATACGATCGCTTTGGTCATGCAGGAATGGGACAAGGTGGATTTGGTGGTGGCGGAATGAACATGGATGACATCTTCTCTCAGTTCGGTGATATTTTTGGAGGCGCATTTGGTGGCGGTGGCGGTAGTTTTGGAGGAAGTCGTGGAGGATCTCGAGTCGTAAAAGGAACCAATCTTCGTGTCAAAATGAAATTGACCTTAGAAGAAATCGCTACCGGAGTCAAAAAGAAAATCAAAGTCAATAAATTGGTTAATGCAGATGGCGTTACCTTCAAAAATTGTCAAACTTGCAATGGAACTGGAAGAATTACGCGTGTAGCTCAGACATTTTTAGGTGCGATGCAAACGCAATCAACCTGTCACGTTTGTCAAGGTGCGGGGAAAATGATCGACAAAAAACCTGCTGATTCGGATGCTCAAGGATTACGGCGACAGGAAGAAGTAATCGAAATCGATATCCCGGCAGGAGTTGAAGAAGGTATCCAATTGAGTTTTCAAGGAAAAGGAAATGCCGGTCCATTCAATGGGATTTCAGGTGATTTGATTGTTCAAATCGAAGAAACTGAACATCCTGAACTAAGACGTGACGGAGACAATATTCATTACGATGCAGTAATCAATTTTGCAGATGCCGTTTTAGGCGATTCAATTGAAGTCCCAACAATAAATGGAAAAGCAAAAATCAAAATAGAACCTGGAACGCAAAGCGGAAAAGTTTTGCGATTAAGAGGAAAAGGACTTCCAAGTTTACAAGGTTATTCAACCGGTGATCAATTTGTTCACATCAATATATTTACGCCTTCCACATTAACAAAGGAAGAACGCGAGATCATGGAGAAATTGAAAGAAAGTGAGAATTTTACACCGGGTGCTGATGAAAAATCAAAAGGATTCTTCAAACGTATGCGCGATATGTTCTCTTAATGGAATTCATCGATCAAGCTTCAACGGGAAAAAGTAACTTTTTTAGCTATTTGGCGGGAGTTTTGGTCATTTTAGGATTATTTCTTTTCGGAAATTCTGCACTTTTTTTCTACTTAAGTTTTCAGTTTCCAAATGAACCAATTGATTCTTGGACACAGTCAAAAATTACAGAATCTTTAGGTAGAACAGAATTATTGTTTTGGTTAACCTTTCCATTTGCTTTGGTCTTTTTTGGATTGATTTTTCACATCAATAAAATTCATGGAAGAACTATTTTGTCCATTTTCACGGGAAAAGAGAAGTTCAATTGGAAGCGAACTTTTTTTTCATTTGGATTGGTTTTTGGGATTTTAGGGCTTTCACTTGTTGTTCAAAGCTTTTTTGGACTTGATTTAAAGTTTCAATTTGACATTCAAAAATTTCTACCATTGTTGTTGGTTTCAGTAATTATGCTTTCGATTCAGACAACGTGTGAAGAAGTTATTTTCCGATCGTATCTGTTACAAGGACTAAAAAACCGATTAAGAAGTAACAAAGCCGCAGTTTTGATTTCCGGAATTATGTTTGGCGCCATTCACATTGGAAATCCTGAAATTCAAGCAATTGGATATCATATTTTGATTTATTACATAGCTGTTGGGATTTTCTTAGGTTTACTAACACTTTTTGATAATGGAATGGAGTTGGCAATTGGTTTTCATGCGGCAAATAATATTTTTGCTGCCCTTGTTGTGACGAACGACTGGCAGGCATTTCAAACGGATGCATTATTTCTGGATACGAGTCAGCCGGGCTTTGCATGGGATGTTATACTAGGTATGTTCGTAGTTTTACCTTTCATTTTTTATGTTTTTTCAAAAAAATATAACTGGCAATCGTTGAAAGAAAAATGGAATGGCTAAACACTATTCAAAAGACTTTTTTTAGTTTTACGTCAATATGTTGACGGTCAACGAAATCACAAAATCATTCAATCGGAAATTCGCCCTGGATTCAGTTTCTTTAGAAATCAAGAAAGGAGAAATTTACGGTTTACTCGGTCCAAATGGGGCTGGAAAGACAACGTTAATTCGAATCATCAACCAAATTATTCAGCAGGATAGTGGTACCATTCGTTTTGATGGTAAGTTGATGACAGAAGAACATTTACGCCACGTAGGTTATTTGCCCGAAGAAAGAGGACTATACAAAACGATGCGTGTTTTGGATCAACTTATTTTCTTGGCTGAAATTCGAGGACTCAATAAATCCGAAGCGAAACGAAACGCCATGTTTTGGCTCGAAAAATTTCACATTCAAGATTGGTCTAAAAAACGCATTGAGGAACTTTCCAAAGGAATGGCTCAGAAGATTCAGTTTATTGCCTCGGTCTTACACGAACCTGAAATGCTAATTTTAGACGAACCGTTAAGTGGTTTCGATCCGGTAAATGTGGAATTGATCTTAAACGAATTGAAGTCTTTCAAAGAGCAGGGGAGGACCATCATTCTTTCTACCCACAATATGCGAAGCGTCGAAGAAATTTGTGATCGAGCAGCTTTGATTTACGCTTCAAAAAAAATAGCAGAAGATACCGTTTGGAATTTACGCGAAGCCCAGAAACAAGGAGAGTTTTCCATTCGTTTCAAAGGAAATATGATTTCATTTGCGAATTCGCTTTGGATTGATTTTGAGTTAATTGATAAAAAAGAAATCAGTGATTCACGTTTTGAGACGATTGTTAAAATGAGACGTGGGAATAAAATCGACGATTTATTGAAAGCTTTGATGGGAAATGTAGAGATTGAAGCGGTTGAAGAACGGTTTCCTTCCATGCAGGAAGTTTTCATTGAATTAACGAAAGAAATGGAGGTGGAAGATGAGAAATAGTTGGTTGATTGCAAAACGGGAATTGAAAGAGCGCATATCTAACAGCGCTTTCTTGTGGATGTTATTCATTGGCCCAATTGTTAGTTTGTTCCTGATTTACTTATTGTTCAAAGCGGGTGATGAAGGAAAATCTACCTTGCGAATATTGATTGTGGATCCGGTAAATTTGATGGATACGAAAATCGTTGCTCAAGAGGGAAAAACGATTGATTATTATTTTACAGATAAATACATTGAGGTTGAAGAATTTCGCGATAGTAAGATATACAAGGATTTCGACGCATTGATGGAGGTGAATGAGAAAATTCTAATGAATAAGAAAGCCTTCATTTTTTACCGTGAAAATCCATCACCGGATTTGAAGATGCAATTGAAATTCCAGTTGGAACGTAGGGTAGAGGAGGTTATGATTGAACAGTTTACCCGCTTATCTGTGGATGAATTTCGTCAAATTAAACAACCTTTAAATGTTGATTTTAGAAATGTGTACGACCCAAAAAACGAAGCTTCGGACATGGAAGGATGGGTTGGATTTGTATTTGGTGCAATAATCGTATTGTTTGTTTTACTATTTGGAATGACGATTCTTCGCAGCA
The DNA here is from genome assembly GCA_044339705.1 of Crocinitomicaceae bacterium. Lineage (GTDB taxonomy): Bacteria > Bacteroidota > Bacteroidia > Flavobacteriales_D > Crocinitomicaceae > UBA952. The sequence continues at coordinate 2,346 of JBIIVA010000130.1, read as the reverse complement.
CAACGCGCGAAAAAAGTAATCGAATAGTTGAGGTGATTTTGGCTTCCGTTAAACCATCGCAGTTGATGTTAGGTAAAATTACAGGAATTGGCATTTCGGCATTGATTCAAATTATCGGTTGGATCGTACTTATTTCACTGGGCTTATTTGTATTTCGTCTGACCATATTCCCAGATCTCTTCGATTTATCCAATTGGGAGGGAATTCAAGTTACATCCGATGTGCAGCAACAAATTATTGACTCAACACCGGTTGGACGTTACAATCAGTTTATTGAATTGATTTACGAGCGAATCAATTTTGGCTATATGTTGTTTTACTTTGTAGTTCTTTTCGTTTTAGCCTACTTTTTCTATGGTACATTCTTTAGTGCGATTGGAGCCACTGCCGGAACAGAAAGCGACGGACAACAATTTCTTTTTCCGATTTTATTCATTCTCGGATTTTCACTCTATGCCGGATATTACGCAATCATTCTTCCCGATTCTCAATTTACGCAATGGATGCAATTTATTCCCTTTACATCTCCTGTGGTCGTGATGGTTAAAATTGCGCAAGGTTATCCAGACGGAACTTATTATTTTGCAATTTTATCTATTCTGATTCTCATTGTATCAACCTATGTTTTATTAACAGTTGCAGGAAGGCTATACAAAAACGGAATATTACAATTTGGGTATCAAGTTCGAATCAGCAACTTAATTCGTTGGCTTAAAAAATCGTAATATGCGAAAGGCTCTGATTGATTTAGGAACAAACACGTTCAATTTGATCATTGCTGAAGTTTCAGGAAGTGAAATTCAACATATATTCTCAACCAAAGAAGGAGTTGCGCTTGGGATGGGGGGAATTAATGAAAATAGAATTTCAGAGGACGCTGCTGAACGTGCAATCGCTTGTTTAATTCGATTCAAAGAGAAGTGCGAAGAATTTCAAGTGGAGAAAATCATCGCGATAGGAACCTCGGCAATTCGCGACGCTAAAAATCAGTTGGAATTCATTCAAGCTGTAAAAGCTGAAACAGAAATAGAAATTCATGTTGTTTCAGGTGAAGAAGAAGCCAGGTTGATATATCAAGGAATTCGATTAACGTATCCGTTTCAGGAAGAATCCATCGTGATGGACATCGGTGGAGGTAGTACGGAATTCATTTTAGCTAATTCGGAAGGCATAATTGATTTGATTTCTCTGAATATTGGTGTTTCTCGTATTTTTCAGTTGTTTTCATTTGAAGATCCTTTGTCTAAAAACGATATTTCTCAAATTGAGTCTTTTCTCGAAGAAAACAGCCAATCCTTTTTTGATCAAAAGAATTGCTCCATTTTAGTTGGTGCTTCGGGAAGTTTTGAAACGTTTTACGAACTCGCTTTCCAGAAACCATTTCCTTCGAAAACACAGCCTTTTGAAATTCCAATTGAATCATTCAATCGAGAAATCGAGAAAATCATTGAGTCAACGCAAGCCGAGCGTGATCAAAATGAATTCATCATCCCAATTCGAAAAAAGATGGCACCGATTGCGGCAGTTAAAACACGCTGGGTTATGAATAAATTAGGAGTCGAACGAGTTTTTGTTTCTCCGATGTCGCTGAAAGAGGGAGCTTTGGGTGTATTTAGTTTTTAATCTTTGGGGCTTTTTTTAGATTACTTTTTCCATTTCAGGTAATTTTTTTCTTGAATAGGTCGATTTTCTTCGATTTCTGTCAATGGTTCGCAGGGCAGGAGGGAGGCATGACAATCCTGAGGTAGCTTTTGATAGAGCTTTGTGCCTTCTATTTTCCAAGCAATCATTTCATCCGAAACTTGCTTTATTATTTTTGAAGGGTTTCCAACAACCAAACTTCGCTCCGGTATTTTTGTATTTGCAGAAACAAAGCACAAGGCGCCAACAATCGATTCTTTTCCAATTACCACATCATCCATAATCACAGAATTCATTCCAATCAAACAGTTTTCCTCCAAAATCGCACCATGAATGATTGCACCATGTCCGACATGAGCTCCTTTTTTTAGATGAACTGTTGTTCCAGGAAACATGTGAATCGTGCAATTTTCTTGGATATTACATCCATCTTCAATGATAATTTGTCCCCAATCCCCACGTAGAGCAGCTCCCGGACCAACATAAACGTTTTCACCAATTATTACATTTCCGGTAACACTTGCTTGTGGGTGTATGAAACTAGATGGTTTTATGACAGGATTAAAACCGTTGAACTCGTATATTGCCATTGTATTATGTTAAATAGAAATCATTTATCACCAAAAAAGCTAAATTAGCAATGTAAATTCAAATTTTATTCAAATGAAAGCAATTACTTTATTTTTTGGCATTTTTCTTTTAGCA
>JBIIVA010000244.1:0-3137 GCA_044339705.1 Crocinitomicaceae bacterium | reverse complement strand
GAGCTTATAGGTTTGGCTTTTGACGGAAACATTGAAGCAATGGCTGGTGACGTTATTTTCGATAGCAAATTGCAAAAAACAATTAACGTAGATATTCGTTATGTTTTATTCATTATTGATAAATATGCCGGAGCGAAACATATCGTTGACGAAATGACTATTATAAGATAATTTATTTTCAAATTTCTAGAAAGCCTCATTCGAAATGAATGGGGCTTTTTTTGTCAATCTATGAGTTAGAATCTACTATCACAGTAAAAAGTTTCTTTCCTTTAAAATCGCAATTTCAAGTTTTTCAAGAAATTCTTTTCTTGGAATTTCAATCGCACCATATCTGCGAACATTGTCATTCATGTACTGAGAATCGAGCAATTCAAAATTGTTTTGACGCAAAATTTTAATCAAATAATGAAAGGCTACTTTTGAAGCATTGGAAACGGATGAGAACATGGACTCCCCAAAAAACACTGCGCCAATTTGAACACCATAGAGCCCTCCAACCAATTGATTATCAATGTAAGTCTCAACAGAATGTGCATAACCTAGCTGATTTAAATTGGAATAGACTTGAATCATTTCCTTGGAAATCCAAATTCCATCTCCTTTAAATCGAGGCATCGAACAACAGCGCATGACTTGTTCAAATTGCTGATTAATTCTTATTTCGAAAACATTTTTATTTAAAATTGAACGCAGAGATTTAGCAGGTTTGTAGTTATCCAAAGGAATAATAGCCCGAGGATCCGGAGAATACCAATTTATCGTGCCATAGCAATCTGCCATCGGAAATATCCCCTGACAATAGGCTGAAAATAGTAGTTTTGAATTCAATAACTGACTTGCCTTTTTCAATTGAATTTTAAGGTAAAAATAGAAAGAAAATCATTTCTAAATTCCCACCAACTGATTACATATAAATGCGCAATGTTTACAAGTATTCATACATTCTTTGCAACAATTATGATGCGAAGCATGCTTAGCACACTCGTCTGCGCATGCCTTACATACCTTAGAACAAAGTTCATATAAATCAGATCTAAATTTAGAACCCCTTGCTTCAAACCTCAAACACAATGAACAAAAGTCGGCACAGTCTCTACATATCGCAATACATTCATTATTTCGCTGAATGATTGAATCAGTAATACAAATCTCACAATTAATGATACATGCCTGAAAAGCGTCGGTCAATTCTTTAAAATTCTTCATGTCATTCCTTTTATACAAAGTTCTGAACGCGATGATTTAATTGAATTACATGAAAGAATGAATATTTTTCGAGATTACTTTCTCCTTTCTCCATTTATCGGGAGCAAAGTATGATGCCTATCCGATAACCAGTAAGGAATCATCTTCGTTGTTGCATTCAAATTGGCATCTTTATATATACAGGATGAAAAGTGACTAGATGCTTCTCATCCTTTATTAACTTTTATGCAGACCCTATACAAACTAATTCTGTTTTGTGATTTGACACTGTTTAATCTTTCAATGCCTGACATTCGTTGGGAAGAAATTATTTTATCAGGATAAATTCAGGACTAGGTTGGAATCAACCCCTCCCACTCGAATTAGAAAAAGAGGGGTGACTTTCGAAAAATGAAATTGACATTATGTCAAAAATTTAAAAAAAGACGTAATATCTTTACGAGATTTAAGTTAAACCAACTTCCTATACTTAATCCGTTTAGGGCCGGCGTCACCAAGTCGTTTATTTATATTATCTTCGTAGTCCGAATAGCTTCCCTCAAACCAATACACTTGAGAATCGCCCTCAAAAGCTAAAATATGCGTACAAATACGATCCAAGAACCATCGGTCATGCGAAATAACTACTGCACAACCCGCGAAGTTTTCAATTCCTTCCTCTAGAGCGCGTAAGGTATTTACATCAATATCATTGGTGGGCTCATCCAAAAGTAACACATTCGCCTCAGTTTTCAAGGTCATAGCTAAATGCAAACGATTTCGTTCACCTCCTGATAGCACACCAACTTTCTTATTCTGATCGGATCCATTGAAATTAAACTTCGATAAATAAGCTCTCGAGTTAATTTTCTGATTTCCAATTTCAACATACTCCAAGCCATTTGAAACAACATCAAAAACCGTTTTATCTGGATGAATATCTTTGTGTGTTTGATCTACGTAGCCGATTTTCACCGTTTCTCCAACTGTAAACTCACCTTTATCAGGTTGCAATTCACCCATGATCATTTTGAAGATCGTTGTTTTTCCGGCACCATTTGGACCGATAACCCCAACGATTCCAGCTGGCGGCAATTTGAAATTCAAATCATCATACAACAATTTATCTCCAAATCCTTTAGCAACGTGAATGGCATCAATCACATTTTGACCTAAACGTGGGCCATTTGGAATTGGTAATTCGAGTTTCGCTTCTTTGTCTTTTGCATCTTCAGCGAGCATTTTATCGTAATTTTGTAATCGAGCTTTACTTTTGGCCTGACGAGCTTTGGGATTCATTCTCACCCACTCTAATTCACGAGCAAGCATTTTTTGGCGCTTGGATTCCGATTTTTCTTCTTCCTTCAAACGATTTCCTTTTTGCTCCAACCAAGATGAATAATTCCCTTTCCACGGAATTCCCTCTCCCCTATCCAATTCTAGGATCCAGCCTGCCACATTATCCAAGAAATAACGGTCGTGAGTTACGGCGATTACCGTTCCTTTATACTGTTGTAAATGTTGCTCCAACCAGTCGATTGATTCCGCATCCAAGTGGTTTGTAGGCTCATCCAAAAGGAGAATATCGGGATTTTGAAGTAATAAACGACACAAGGACACACGTCTTTTCTCTCCTCCTGAAAGTGTTGAAATCAATTGGTCATCTGGTGGACAGCGCAACGCATCCATCGCTCTTTCGAGTTTTGTATCTAATTCCCAAGCGTCAGTCGCATCAATTCGGTCTTGAACTTCACCTTGTCGAGCAATCAACTTATCCATTTTATCGGGATCGTTCAACACATCTTCATCCATGAAAGCCGCATTGATTTCTTCGTATTCGTTTAAAATATCAACGATTTCTTGCGCTCCTTCCATCACGACCTCCTTAACCGTTTTATTCAAATCAAGTTCAGGTTCCTGTGGAAGATAACCTACAGAATATCCTGGTG
>JBIIVA010000129.1:0-7438 GCA_044339705.1 Crocinitomicaceae bacterium | reverse complement strand
ACCAAATTATCTGCTGTAAAATACGTTTCAACATAATTTTTCAAATCGGAATGTTTGAAGCCTTCCACGCTTTCTTTGGTGCCTAAAATATTATTTCCAAGTGGATGATTTTTGAAAAGTGCCGCTTCGAAATCATCAAAAATTTTATCAGATGGACTATCCAAATAGGAGTTCAATTCATCCAAAATAACTTCCTTCTCTTTTTCAATTTCTTTTTTTGGAAAGATTGAATTTATAGATATATCCGCTAGTAATTCTACTGCACGAGCAACATGTTCTTTTGAAAAAGATGCATGTAGACACAATTCCTCTTTGGCTGTGTAAGCGTTCAATTCTCCTCCTACGGAATCGATTCGTGAAAGAATATGTAAAGCTTTTCGATGGCCAGTTCCTTTAAATACGCAATGTTCTAAAAAATGAGCCAATCCTACCTCGTTCTCTTTTTCGTAACGAGATCCCGCCCCGAAGAAAAAACCAATGTGAGCGACTTGACTGGGAACGTGTAAGTATACAACACGGACACCATTCGATAAAACATGACATGTTGGTTTAAACTTGCGCATCACGGATTTTTTCGGAATGTATTCCAGTTATCGTCTGTTTTTTGAAAAATCAGTCGATCGTGAAGTCGAGAAGGTAGACCTTGCCAAAATTCCAGTAATTGTGGAATCAATGCATATCCACCCCAATGCGGCGGGCGAGGAACTCGATCAGGATATTTTAAGTTTAGTTCCTCCAATCGAGTGATAAGATCATTTCGGTCATTTAATATTTCGGATTGATGTGAAGCCCATGCGCCAAGTTGACTTTCGCGCGGACGTGAGGCAAAATATACATCACTTTCTTCCCGTGAAACTTTGTTTACGATTCCTTCAATGCGCACTTGGCGTTGCAATCCCGGCCAAAAAAATAACAGAGAAGCTTTTGGATTATCTGAAAGTTCTTTTCCTTTTTGACTTTTATAGTTCGTATAAAAAACAAACTGATTGTTCTTTAATTCTTTCAAATAAACGATTCGCGAAGTAGGTTGAAGGTTGGCATTATCAACTGTAGATAATACGCATGCATTCGCCTCGATTTCATTGTTTGCTATGGCTTCATCAAACCACAAAGAAAATCCATTGAAAGGATTATTTCCCAACGAATCGATTAAGCCCCCTTTATCAAAATCGGCATGGCTATCGCGAAGTTTATTTATCCATTCACTCATGCTTCGTCAGAGTCAGAGAACTCGTCAGAGATCTCGCTTTCGTCTTCGTCATCATCTTCGGTTGTATCTTCCTCAAAATCCTCAAAATCAGAACCAGACGCACTAAAGATTTTACCAATTGCCTGCGGCTCATGTTCAACAACCGGCTGAACTCGCTTTTTAGGTGCTTCAACATCCTCTTCACGATAGGGGAAAATTTCTACAATTGGCGAAGCAATAATAGACGTAATTTTAAAATCTATCATTAAAGTAGAGAGGCTTTCAACGATTCGTTCATAGGCATCTTTTACATTGGTTGCCGAAACCAAGAAATTCTGAGAAATCGTTTTTTTCTTATCCGCTTCATCATCAATTTTATCATAAGAAACTTTGCATTTGAACCAGGTATCCGCATCGTCATAAGCGAAAATATCATGAATGTCTGTTCGGGAAATTCCTGTAACCAAAAACTCACCTCGAATAGTGGCTCCAAGTTCTTCATATATGCGAGCTTCGGCATCTGTAAAAGTCATTGCGGCCAATAAATAAGGCTCGGAAACACGTTTGAAAGTTCCGTTTTCTAATTGTTTTGTATATTTCACCTTAACGGTAAACCAACTGTTCATATTTTAAATTTTAGCTTCCAAAGATAAGATTCTATTGGGCTCAAAATCGAATTGTTGAAAAGAAAAATGAAGAGGTTCGCGACTAACTTAAAATGGCTCTAAGTTGTTGTAACTCGTCTACTTTTTCGGCATTTCCAATCTGCTGAAACGATGCAATTAAATTAGTAAGCATACGCTTAATAATTGCTGAATTAGAGCAAGGTTCGAAATACTCTCGGTTAGCAGGTAAATTATATTTAGAAAGAAAATCCTTGATTTCATTAACATCAAAAATGCTTCCTCTTGAGAAGGCATTGATGTAAAACAAAACACCGTATTCATTTTGCTGATTAATCAAGTAATTCGAGTGCTTCGAATCCATGCAAGCCAAGACAAAATGATTGGGTAAATTAACCCCATAAATTGGCAAATCCAGCGATTGAGCAACAACGCTGTAAATTAAACACAAACTCAATGGATTTCCTTTCTTGCTTTCCAGAACAGTATTGATATACGAATTTATTGGTGAATGAAAATTCTTGGCATCGCCCTGAAATTGATAGTGCCCAAAAAACACTTTATTGAAAATTTTTATTTGTTCAAATGAAGTTTGATGGTCATTGATTTCTAACCAAATATCTCGTCGAATTGCTTGAATTGTTTCTTTTATTTTTTGTTCCTCCAAATTAGGATATTGATAGCGAGCCACAACAATTGCTCCTTCCAGCAAGTCTTTTTCATACGAATTAGACCAATTTGTTAGTTGAATTTTAGTTTCCTCAAACTGAATTTCATGAATGATTTGCTCAACTCGGGTTTGAAAAATCAATCCATAGTAGTCAAATTCCCAAGAATGTTCCAAATAAGGAATAGCCTCGATTCCGCATTTTAAGAGTTGATCTTTTACATGACCAAACACATTCTCGTCAGGATCGTCTATAAGTTTCACTAAAGCCTGTATGGATGGATTGATCTGCATCACGAAGCAAATATATTTGAAGGAATTTTGTAAATTTTATGAATAAAAAATCTTTATCAATGACAAAATGTTAATTCTTCTATGTAACCAAACAATTAATTTTTACGTTATTGACCTTACAGAATCTAAATTAACTTTGCTACAGGTTGATTTAAAAAGAGGCTTTCGGGCCTCTTTTTTTTGTTACATTTGAAAAAAGTTGACATGTATAAACTTATTCTATTTCTACTGCTAATCTGTTCTTGTAGAAGTGCTAAAAATCAGAATTCAGATCAAAGTAAAGGAAGAACTATATACACAGGAACAGTGCATTTGAATAATAACGGCTGTCCTTATTACATTGAAATTAATAAATGTTTGGTTTCAAAGATTGAATATTTAGGTAAAACTATATACCCTATTCAATTAGATGATAAATTCAAAAAGGAAGGACTTAAATTAAAATTTAATCTAAATTTGAGTAGAGCAATGTCTCCAACTGACTGTCAAATCGATTATGTTGTTAGCCTTGAAAATGTTTCAGTGACCAAGAAGTAATTCCTTTAACTTTGTCAGCATAGCTTGATTCTCATCGCTATAAAACGCTTTCGCTATTTTCCTTTTCTCTCTTTTTGTAAGATGCCATGAAAGTGAAATGCGATCTTTGGAACGCTCCCGCAAGTTGAAAGTAACGATGTCCACAGGAAAGTCGAAACTTTTAGAACACAACTTCATCAATTGTTCTTGATCAAAGTCTTGAGTTCGGGTAAAATTTGTAATCATGTTCCCAAATGGAAGCGTGATTTTATCCATTAATGAAATGTCGTTGTAAGACTCGTCATTTAAAATTCGCTTGGTATCGCGTGTTTCAATAATGATTACTCCGGATGTATTTTTCTTGATCCAATCACTCATGGCAAAAAGGTAATCAACAGTTACTTTTCCTCCGTAATTGTCGCGAATGCCGGCATCCATCAATTGAGTCTCCGGTTTAGTTGGCATTGTTATCATCGGCATCACCAAAGGAAAAGTAGCACTTGCTCTTAAGACACTAGAAAATCGAATCGAATTGGGATTGTTTTTTTTGAAAAACGTTTGATAATCGATGTTTTCAAAGGCCGAGTTCCCATTACGTTTACTTACTATGTAACTTAAATTTTGAGGTGAAATCCATAATCGACGACCATCATTGATAATGGTTGGACTAAAGATCATAAGTGGAATTTGACCATTTTGCTCAAAAGATTTATAGTAACCGAGAGGATGCTCCAAAAAGTTATTCAAATTTTGATGTAAATGTGCCTCAAAAGCTGCTCCTCGCTCTTGCGTGTAATTTTGCCCATTGTATGTGATTGTCTTGTAACGTATTAACAAATCATTGGTCGAAGCGGAAAAGGAGAGTTTATTGAGTAAGTCTTTGGAAATATTAGCTTTATATTCTTGATCAAATCGGGATGTGATTTTATTCATTTTTTCCCGAAGAACCAATTCGCGGTAATATGCTGCTCCAACCATTCCTCCTGAAGCACCCGCAATAAGCTGCATGCGGTTCGATATTTTATTTTTTAATGCTTGATCACAATTGCTCAATACTACCAGGGTCCAAAGTGCACTTCGCGATCCCCCGCCCGATGTATTTACGATGACTAATTTAGGTTTCTTGATTTGTTGGTTCCTTTTCCAATTTTCTAACATTTGATAAATTCTGACCTTTGAGCTCGTGTAATCAGCAGAATCCAGTCCGTTTTTTGAGATATTTTCGACTGTGTAGGGAGTGCGATTTTCGTTTTTATAATTTAATCCGATGGCATAACTAGTATATTTAAAAAATGGAGTAATCGTGCTTAGGTATGACATGGCAATGATAGATCCCGTTATTATTGGGTATGCCCAACGATGAAACCAAGACATCATGGCGCTGAACAACATCGAAATGATCGTTAATAATGTTACGATACTAACAGCAGCCGGCATTTCAAAAAACGAGTAATTTCGAAAAAAACCCATCCCTAAAAAGGAAATCAACGTAATAGCCTCGAAGATGAATGCGTTTATTCGGTTTTGACCATAGATTTGCTCAATCAACTCCTGATCTAAGTGTTGAATGCTGCGACTTTTATAGATTTTAAACTTACGACCAATATAATAAATAGGTCGCTTGGATTCTGAGCGAAAATAATTATACCATTTTTCTCCTTTCGTTGTAACAGAGGATACGGGATTTTGAGAACTCTCATCATCCTCGTCATTTTGATCCTTATTTCGACGGAGCGGAAAAAAGTAAAGGATTGAAAGTGCGATAAATAATAAGAAACCACCGAGAAAGGAAGCACAATAAATCAAAATTTGCGACGTAGATGCTAGTTCTTCCGTGGCTTGAAATTTCGCCATTTTCATTAAATAGAAAATTATGAAAACGATTGCAATCAAGGAATTATTAATGCAAAATCGGAAAAATGGGGTCGAAACTACAATTAAAAAAGGAAATCTCGGTCCAATTTTGGTGTAACTATATACGTTGTAAGCCATCGTAAAACCTCCGATACTGAAGCCTAGAAACAAAAAGCTTAGGTAGCTTACCTTTCCCAAATATTCGGGTGAAAAAAATAGAAAAGGGATGCCAAATGCATAGCCAAACGAATCGGAAATGATTAAAAACAATAAAATCCAGTAGATTAACCCAAAAAAATTGTACTTCAGTTGTGCTTGAATCAGACGAAGTGGAAAGAAATCTCGAATTAATGCTATTTTTTTAACCATGGTTTGATTTCCCTAAATGTAGTAAAATTTTTAATTGCTACGATTAGTTTAGGTTTTGCACAAAATCTCGAACTAAATAAGTCAACGCTTTGCCAACCATTTTCGCTTCATACTCATTTAAAGGTGCAGCCTCCGGCAAATGTAAATAAGCAACATTCTGTGCTTTTGATGCTACCTGCATAAGGTAAGAACGAACTTGGTCAATTGTCCAACCGGAAGGACTAGCAGCAGAACTTGGCATGTTAGCAATGCAATCCATGTCAATTTCAAAAGCAATTCGTTTTTGTAAATCATTCCATGACTTAACTATTTCAAGAGCATCGGTTACTAAATTTCGATTTCCCAATAAATAATCTTCGTAAAAAGTATGTTTTAGATTATTGTTTTTGAGAAATTGTCTGATGAATGAGTTGTTGAATGCCTCGTGAAGACCTAAAACAGCATAGTCGCTCAATAAGTTTTGTTCTAAAGCCCAAGAAAACGAATTTCCACTGTGACGATTTTCCGTATTTCGACAATCAGCGTGCGGATCTAAATTGATGACGTTAATTAAATCTTGATTTGAACACCATTTGATTAATGGAAATGCGTTATTATGACCTCCTCCGATAACAACCGGGATTTGATTTTTCGAAATACATTCAGTTAGAACTTGAACAACATATTCATCTAATTCAGTAACTAAATTGGATGGGGTTTCGAGCAAGGACTGATTCGAACTCCTTTTTATAGATCCACAAATTGAGATAGCATCAATTTTAAAGTCAGGATAAACCTGTGAGTTTATAAAAACGCGAAGAAACGAATCAAATGCTTTTTCGGCTCCAGAGAAACCCTGATTCGCAACCGGGCCGACGCTTTCCTCTATTCCTATTATTACAAATCTAGCATCTGATTTACAAAGATCAAAATCCCCCACTCGTGTTTCACCTAGGCGAGGAACAAAATACTTTTTAGTTTCTTGAGGACAAAATGCTTCAAAATAAAAACTCCCTAACTTGGACTTGCGAATCATTGAAATACATTAATAAATATATCAGGGGCATGAATTGGCTTCATCGTTTCAGCATTCACAAAAACAAGTGTAGTTGAAGCCTCAACTAACTTTTTATGATCCTCATTGAAAATTTCGTAAGTAAAGTATAAACGAGTTCCTTTCAAATGACTGATACAAGTAACAATATTCAACAAATCATCATATTTTGCGGGAGCTAGATATTTTATTTGAAATTCAGAAACGGGTAACATAATGCCATCATCCTCGAGTTGCTTATAGGTTATTCCTTTGGATCGAATTGCTTCAACGCGACCAACCTCTAAAAATTCAGCATAATTCCCATAATAGCAATAACCCATACGATCCGTTTCGGCATAGCGAACCCTCAGTTGATAGGAATGAAAGTAATGAATTTCCAAATGCATTTTTTCGAATTAAGTTTGTGAAAATTAAGAAATAAATTGTTAAATTTAAATCGAGACAACACTGAAGTACAATTTTGTAAAAAAAATCCATACAAGTAAAAGATTTTAAAAAGTCAATAGGTAAAACACTTTTTTTTTAACTTTTTTATACAAACATTTGTGCTCCTTTTTTCAATACTACGTTTTGATTGAATTTTTTCCTTTAAAACGCTTAAAATAATTAATAGTTTAAAGAATATTACAATGAGTAAAAGTCACGAAGGCGCTTGGGAATCTTGTTTGAAAGTAATAAAAGATAATGTTCCATTACAGGCATTTAAAACTTGGTTTCTGCCAATTGTGCCTGTAAAATTGGATAATAGTGTTTTAACGATTCAAGTCCCATCTCATTTCTTTTACGAATGGCTGGAAGAACATTACATAACATTACTCCGAAAAGTTGTGAAAAAGGAGTTGGGTGCAGATGGCAGCCTTGAGTACAGCATTGTGATGGAAAACAATTCT
>JBIIVA010000128.1:0-7444 GCA_044339705.1 Crocinitomicaceae bacterium | reverse complement strand
CCGAACCAATTAATGACCAAGTACTTGATTTTTCGAACGTTGCTGGTTCAAATTTCCATGTTATTTCGTGAGATCCAGCAGGAATCATTACACCACGCAAAATATAATTTGCTCTAAAATTTTCGACTGGTTTTCCATCTATGTAGCAGTTCCAACCTTTTGGGTAGTAAATCTCGCTAAAAACAGCAGGTGATGCAACCGAATTTTTAGAATTATATTTCATTTCTCGAACATCATATTTGGTCAGCTTGATGCTTGCATTCGAATCAATTTTTTCAGCCGAATTAACATTTTTAAATTCCTCATGAACAACAGCAGTGGTTTTTAAGTCTTGTTTTCCCAAGGATAATATCTCTTCATTTGCAGATTTAACACGAACAACTTTCGGAGCAAACCAAGCATTTCCATTCGGATTCGTATTTTTGACAGCTTTTTTAGATTTATCAACATGTATGTATTTCACATTCAACATATTTAAAACTGGAGCTTTTTGAATTGCTAATTCCGCGATTTGAATCGAATCAAAAACACTTTGCGCTTGATCCTTGGTAATTTCCATGGAAGTCGCATAATCACGAAGCTTTAAATTTTTAGCAGCACTAATTTCTTGATTGATTTCATTGATTTCATCACCAATGTAAAAATCAATAATTTCCTGGTATCTTTTCAATTTAGCACCGTGATAACCGCCGATACTCTTGTGAAAATAACTCGTATTCGTTTCATTGAAAGGACCTGAGAAATTGAGGACTCGGAAGTTTGAATTTAAACTTAAAACACTAAAAGAAGCCAATTGATTCAATAAATTGTCGTCCGAAAGTTCACCAAATTCTTGTGTGTTCAACATTTTAGATTTGAATTCTTGAACTTTAGAAGTAAAGTTTGGGACATTTTTAATTTCCTGCACCAATACAGTCATATCTGCTTGCTGAGGCATCGTGGGGAGAATGGATGCACTCGATTCTTCATAACTAGTGTAAATTCCTTCAGTCTCCTCATTGTTTAAATAGCGTTTGGAAATACCCATATTATCTGCAGCAACACAAATGAATGCAATTGCAATAACAACGTATTTCGAAATTTTGGTGAAGACCGAAAGAAAAATAATACCGAGAGCAGATAAAACTAAAAAAAGTGTTCGACCTATTTCTGCTTTATAAATATCAGTTCTTACTTTCACTAGTTCTGATTTTAGGCCATTTACATAAGTAAGATTTTGAACATCTGTAACTCCTTTGGTAGCTTTCGCGAATTGTTGAATTTCATCTGCGCGAAGAAATGATCCGGAAATTGAAGGAAATAAAAATAATATTAACCCCACAAAAGTTATTCCACCTCCTGCAATCAACCAAGTTTTTTTCTCTCCCCAAATATTTTCTTTTTTGAAGAATCTATCTAAAAATAGAATTCCCAATGAAGGCACCATCACTTGAATCAAAACCAGTATCATTTTTGAATCTCTAAATTTGTTGTAAAGAGGAAACTTATGTATGAAAAAATGATTAATTCCTCCTGGATCTTTCGAAGCTAATGCCAGACAAACAAGCGATAAAACTAGAAATGGCCATCGTAAAGTATCCTTTAAGAAAATTAAACCAAACAAAAAGAAAACAAACATGACCACGCCGAAATAAATAGCGCCACCACTCATCCTTTGTCCACCCCAATAGCGATTCATTTGACCAATTTGTTGAGCATACGTTGGATCTACATTGAGCATGATCTCTTCATCGTTGCCTAGATAATCATCTTTCGCACCTTTGGCGTTAGGGGCAATTAGAGACAATAATTCTCTTTTTCCATAATTGTATTCCAGAATGTAATCAACATCTAGTCCCTCCTTTTTCGATTGATTTTTAGCCTCGCCTTTTGGTTCAATGGTTAAATCAGTGGCTCCGCGGGTGGTGAATTTACTATATTCCAAAGTTGTTTGTAGATTACTGAAGGAGGGTAAAAGTCCAAGTACTCCACCTATTGCTAAAGCTCCAACGGTCTTCCCAAGATCAATATATTTTTTTTCTAGTATGAGCCTGATTCCTTCTGAAACAGCTACTGCAAATAACAGAAATAGCAAATAATATGTCATTTGAAGGTGATTTGCAGTTACATTCAAACCAAAAAACAAAGCAAAAACCACGCTTCCTAAAAGCCATTTTCCCCGAAAAGCAAGAATAAGGCCTCCAAGTGCCGGAGCCATATAAGCAATCGCGTTTACCTTTGTCATGTGGCCTGCACCAATATATAGAATGTTGATTGTCGAAAAACCAAATGCAATGGAACCAACAATTCCCAGCCAGGGATTAACTCTTAGACAGAGCGCAAAAATGTAAAATCCGAGCATCGCTAAAAACATGAGACCAACTGGACGTGGCAGCGCAAAGTCGAGTTTGAGGATTTTATCTACTTTGATAAAATAGTTGTTTTCATGAATGACGGATGTTTGATAAGCTGGCATGCCGCTAAACATCGAATTAGTCCATAGAGGTTCTTTTCCATTTTGAATCCGGTAATCGACAATTTCTTTCGACATTCCCTGAAATTGTTTGATATCGCCTTGTTTTAGGTTAAAACCATCAAAAAGTGGAGAAAAATACATTGATGAAAATCCAATGAAAATGGCAATGGCAATTACATGCGGAATGAGTGCTTTCAGTTTTTCGTTCATTCTATTAATTTTTTATGTGAAAATAACAACAATCTTTGAATTACTAATTTTGTTTGGGATTCGCATAAAGCATTACATCCTCCTTTTCAATATTGTTTTCGCAAAGTATAACTAGTCTTTCAATAATATTCCTAAGCTCCCGAATATTACCTGTCCAATCAACAGATTTTAGTGCATCCATACCTTTTTGAGTGATGTTTTTTCGAGGAATACCATGGTCTTGACATATTAAAGTGAGAAAGTGATCTGCTAATAAAGGAATATCATCTTTACGCTCGTTCAATGATGGAACATGAATAAGAATAACGGCAAGTCTGTGATATAAATCCTCGCGAAACCTTCCTTCAGCAATTTCTTTTCTTAAATCTTTATTGGTTGCAGCAACAACGCGACAATCTACCTTAACGTCTTTTTCGCCTCCAACGCGCTGAATTACATTTTCTTGTAATGCTCGAAGAACTTTTGCTTGAGCACTTTGTGACATATCACCGATTTCATCCAAAAATAATGTGCCACCAGATGCCAATTCGAATTTCCCTTTCTTGTCTTTAACTGCTGATGTAAAAGCACCCTTTTCATGACCAAATAATTCACTTTCAATTAATTCCGATGGAATTGCTGCGCAGTTAACTTCTATGAAAGGCATTTTGCCTCTATTGGATAGATCATGAAGAGATCTCGCAACCAGTTCTTTACCAGTTCCATTACCACCTGTGATTAGCACTCGAGCGTCAGATGGAGCAACTTTGGCAATCATTTCCTTAATCTTCAGAATTTCATTTGTTTCTCCGATGATTGAGCTTCCTTTTATTCGCTTGACTGTATTTTTTAAAACTTTGGATTCGATAACCATTGTGTTTCGTTCCTTCACATTTCGAAGAAGGATTAAAATTCGATTCAAATCTAACGGCTTTTCAATAAAATCAAAAGCACCTTTCTTTATAGCTTGAACGGCTGTTTCAACATTACCATGTCCGCTAATCATGACAATAGGTGTATTATTAGATTCTAGGTTTAACGCATCTAAAACCTCCATTCCATCTAACATTGGCATTTTTATATCACAAAAAATAAGGTCATAAGAATTCTTTTGAGTAGATTCTATTCCCTCCTTACCATTTTCAGCCTCCGAAACTTGACATCCCTCAAATTCAAGAATTTCTCTCAATGCTCTTCGAATGGCTCGTTCATCGTCGATTATTAAAACTTTCATGTTATCTATTTAACTGTTCTTTCTAACATTGGAACAAATTTGAATGTTCCGTATTCTCGCAATTTGAACTCATCGTCGTTGAGTTTTGTCAATTTAATCATTTTTTGTTCAACTCCCTCGCCAACCGGAATAACCATTATACCACCAACCTTTAATTGTTTTTTAAGTTCGGCAGGGATTTCTGGTGCACCACAGGTAACAAGAATCTTGTCATAAGGAGCATAGGATTGGTTTCCCTGATACCCATCACCGAAAAAAAGTTTCGGATTGAAATTAAAATGATGAATGATTTGTTTGGCTTTCAAATGCAGATCTCGATGACGTTCAATTGAAAATACTTTAGATCCTAAAGCGCATAGAATACATGTTTGAAAACCAGAACCTGTTCCGATTTCCAAGACTTTATCTCCTTTTTCAATTTCTAACAATTCTGTTTGAAAAGCAACGGTGTAAGGATGCGAAATCGTTTGTCCTGAGCCAATTTGAAATGCCATATTTGAATAAGCTTGTTCTTCGAATGCTAAATCTAAAAAGTAATGTCTTGGAATTGAGTCAAAAGCTTCCAAAATAGCCTGACTAGCAATTCCTTTTTCTTTTAACTGCGAAATCAAATTTTTCCGCATTCCCTTATGTTTGAATGTATCCTTGAGGTAATTCATCTGTTTTGTTTCTGGTTTGTGTTAAAATTTAAAAACAAATTTAACTCTTTTATAAAGGTTACATAGGATAGTACAACCAATTTGTTAACTTTGTATTGGTAAGTGAGATCAGAAGAGAAAATGTTAGGGCAAGAAAAGCGAAAATGGTTTGTTGTCAAAACAAATCCAAGAGCTGAGAAAAAGGTTTTTGAACGTATCAGTTCTCAAGGTATTGAAACTTATCTTCCTCTTTTAACTACCATGCGTCAATGGAGTGATAGAAAGAAGAAAGTTGAAATTCCATTGATAAATTCTACTTTGTTTGTGCATTGCATTGAATCGGAGCTTTATAAATTATTTGATATTCAAGGATTTCAATCGTTACTATATTACTTGAAAAAACCAGCTGTGGTCAGGGATTATGAAATAAATAATCTTCGTATTTTATTGAAGGAGCAAGTTGAATATCAAACACTAGATTCAGAAAATTTAGTCAAAGGAGATAAAGTTGAGGTTATTCGAGGACCATTTCAAGGTTTAATAGCAACCTCAATTGAAATTGATCGTACTCATAAATTGATAGTGGAAATTGAAGGATTGGAACAAAAATTTATCGTTCATGTCCCTCGCTCTTACGTTGAGAAAATAAGACAATAAGAAGTTACAAAAAAAATAAGTTTTAAAGTTATTGATGTGACTCACATTGGCGAAGCCATATCTAATTAATTATGAAATCAAGAATTCTAGTTACCGGAGGAGCAGGTTTTATTGGAAGTAATACATGTGAAAATCTTTTACAGGAAGGTTGCCAAGTAGTTTGTCTAGACAATTTTATCACTGGAAGAAGAAGTAATATAAATGAATTGCTTAAAAATCCGTTTTTCAAATTAATTGAAGGGGATATTCGATCGTTATCCGATTGTCGCAAGGCCATAGCGAATTGTGATGTTGTATTACATCTCGCTGCGCTTGGTTCAGTTCCTCGCTCGATTGCCGATCCATTAACAACTAATGACATTAACATAAATGGGTTTCTGAATATGATTGTAGCTGCAAGAGATGCAGGTGTAAAGAGATTTGTATATGCAGCGAGCTCATCCACCTATGGTGATTCTGAATCACTTCCTAAAGTTGAGGATATCATCGGAAAACCACTTTCACCTTATGCAATAACTAAATATGTTGGTGAGTTGTACGCAGATGTTTTCTCAAAAACTTATGGAATGGAATGTATTGGTCTGAGGTACTTCAATGTTTTTGGAAGGCGTCAAGATCCGGCAGGTGCTTATGCTGCCGTTATTCCAAAATTTGTTGACACTTTAATGAATCATCAGTCTCCAATTATCAATGGTGATGGCAGCTATTCAAGAGACTTCACCTTTATTGAAAATGTGATTCAAATCAATAAATTAGCCATGTTCACATCAGAAAAATCAGCAATAAATCAAGTTTATAATGTTGCGTATGGAGAAAGTTCGACATTAAATGAATTATTCGAGGAAATCAAATCAAATCTTGCTCAATTTGATTCGAAAATTGCTCATATTAGTTGTATTCATGGTGAATTCAGAAAAGGGGATATTCCTCATTCTTTGGCATCCATTGAAAAAGCGAGACGATTACTGAATTATAAACCAAGTCATAGTTTGAAAACCGGTTTAGAGGAAACGGTTATGTGGTATTGGGAAAATAGGTGATTTTCAATAGTTCAGATTCTTAGTTTAAATAGTGAGATATATATTTAAGTCTGCTTCTAAAAAAAATCAGAGTACAGCACGTATTTCTAATTGAAACGAGGAAGATTTGTATTTTAAAAATTTTCAATAGTGAAGTTTGATAAAATAAGCAAAAACAAATTTGATTTTTGTAAATTTGCTACTTCCTGCCAACCTGACTTTGTGAGTCACGATGGCGAAGCTATGAAATAAACTGCATGATATTTTCTTCTAAATATTTTAAATTTTCTTTTCATTTTTTCATACTGTTTGTCATCTTATATTCTGCTATTCAATGGAATAACGAGAATTTAATGTTTAAAAATATCAATCGTGCATGCTGGCTAACTACCTCAAACAAAGGAGATACATCTTTTGTTCGCAGTTCTACAAAACACATTTTTGATATGATGAATTCGAGAAGATCTCAATTCAATGATCGGTATGATTTAAGTTTCGAGCAGAAAATCTTCCGTTCAGTTGATGTAGATCTCATGTATGGAGGTGGAGCTTGTGGAGGATATTCAAAGGTTTTGGCTCGCCATCTTCAGTTAGCCGGATTTAAGGTTCGGGTTGCTCAGCTTAAAGTACCTGTGGTTGGATATGGTGGTCACAATGTAGTAGAATATTTTTCCAAAACCCTAAACAAATGGATTTTGATTGACCCTTTGTTTAATATGTTTATTAAATTACCAAATGGTGATCCTGCAAGTTTCAAGGAAATCATGGAAAACTGGAGTTTCTGTTCGAAACAAATGCCTAGGGATTATTCTGTGAAATTCAAATTTTTAGGAGTACGTTACACAAATTGGGAAAAGCTAGGTTTTTTGAGTAAGTCAGTTTACAAAGGTATTTCATTATTTTATGGCAAGGAATATGCTGATTCAGTTACATTGAGACCATATTTTTTGAGTATGTATAAGTTTTTATGCCTTATATGCACATGTATTTATTTGCTGATTCTAATTTATTGTTCTTTCAAAAGTGATTCGATTATAAAATCACGGGTAGCTTTGGCTCAAATTTTTCGTTTTAAAGCATTGAAATCTAAGATTAGTTGATTATTTAACAATTAAATGAATTCCGAAAAAAAATATCAAGATTTTAATTATAGTGATTGGGATAACGTAATAGAGCCTCAATCGTCAATTTTCGATTTAAAACTTAGAGATGTTTGGAATTACAGGGATTTGTTGTGGATGTTTGTCAAACG
>JBIIVA010000127.1:0-7458 GCA_044339705.1 Crocinitomicaceae bacterium | reverse complement strand
TCTTCTTCGTTGCAGTCATATTGGCATATTCGTATATGCCTTAATGAACTGCGCCTAGATTCTAATCCTTTTCTGACTTTTTCAGCAGACCCTAATTATCACCCTTTATTCACTTGTTGTTCACTCGCAAGAATGTTCTAATCATTTTGATATTGAGTGCGATACAACCAAATTTGTTTTTGAAGAATACCGTGACTCTCTAACATTCTATGAATCCTTATTTGGGAAGAATAAAGAAATTAAAATAAAGGATGAACAACTTCAACTGGCCTTTTTTGTGGCTCTTCGGCACTACCCAGAATTAAATGAAACTTCTCTAAAAGTGAGATTAAAAAATATTAGTGCAACCATGCAAGCGCAACCTAAATGGTCATTTTTATTTAAGAGCAAGGAAGATCGTGGATACCAAATTTTGGTCAACAAAGACAATTCAATTACGGGTATGTGCTATCAAGATCTCTCCTTTAATTCGCTTGTTGGGTGGATTGGACATGAATTAGCTCATATTTTAGATTACACAAAAAAGACAACTTCGAAATGATTGGATTTATTACGGACTATATAATTTCAAAAGATCGGATGCGAAAAGCGGAAATGAAGGCTGACAAGGAAACAATTAGTCATGGTCTTGGAATTCAATTATTAGACGGTGTAACTTTTTTTCATAAAAACAAGCGGATTTCTAGAGAATATCGTGATAAAAAGAAGAAATACTACCTTTCACCGGAAGAAATAATTGCTGAAATTCGTCAAAACTGCAACTAATAAAAAGTCAAGCTTATATTTTGAGTTACAATACTTTTTGGGGCAACGGTAAATTTCGCTTGATTATATGAGGGGGGGCCAAACGAACCCATTGAGTTATTGGAAAAGGCGAAACCCTCCGAAGGTATACCCAACCAATTCTGATCTATTTGACTATTGCTGTTTTCGTCATGAAATACTGCAAAAGAGTATTCGCCTGCCGGCAAACTATCCAAAACAAACGACATGTTTCCAGTGACCGCATTCAAGAAAATTTCTCTGCATGCTTGATTTGGTTGATTAAATGAACTTTCTGAATTGTACAAAGCAAAATTCACTTTTCCATTTGAATTTTTCATGCCGCTTACATTGACCACTAATTTAGATAACACAGAAGCGGAGGTGGTATCTTCAATGGTGTTGTTTAAAGTAGAAGGGTTGTTCTGTTTCTTTTTACAACTTGAAAAAGCGATTAACAAAACAATGAAAAAAGCATATTTCCTACAATTCAACATCGGCATATTTTTCTGATAAACAGAAAATTACGCATTTTGTTTGGATAATGTGCTATTTATTCAAATAAAAGGCGCCTTTCGACGCCTTAAAGATTATTGTTTAATTACTCTTCGACTTTCAGTCCATTTAGAAGAACTCATTTGGAGAAGATAAATACCGGTATTGTATGATGATAAATCTACTTCAATGTTACCGTTTAGGTTGGCTATTTTAGTGAATTTATCAATTACTCTTCCATTCATATCTTCGATAATAAGTTGAATTGGTTCAGCTTCATTTGAACAAGAAATGGTCAACTTTCCAGTTGTGGGATTTGGGAAAATAGAAAACTCCGTCATTTCGTTATCTGATATACCTACCGAATAATTACAGCTTCCGTTAACGCTAACTAGAACAACTGATGTGTCCTCCGGACAAATACCGTTGCTAACAACGTAGCTGTAATTGAATTGTCCAGGGATATTACTTGCTGTATCAATATTGCCACTCAAGGCCTGATTTGATGGGTTATACCATGTTCCTCCAAGGTCTACATTTCCGTTCAAACCACTTAATAAATTAAATGGTTCATTTCGACAAACAGTAAGAATCCCATTCTCACCGGCATTCGAAAGACTAAACACTTTAACTGTGGCATTCACCTGATCTAGTGCACAGCCATCAGCCATGGTGTAGGTAAAATTAAACACAACACTTGCCAGACCTGCTGTTATGAATAAACTATCTTGTAACCCCAATGTAGGAATTTGCTGAGTCCAAACTCCACCTTGATCATTTCCTGAGATTCCATCAAATAGATTAACAGTATCTCCATAGCAAACATCCAATTGATTACCTTGATTTCCCGCCTCTAAAACAATTTCCGAGATTGAAATAGAATAATTGCCAGCAGTCGAATTAAACCCATCAAACAAAAGGAAATAAGTATTTCCCGGTGTTAAACCACAAACCGTGAAATTTGGAGCTAAACTAGTTCCATCTATTTCATTATCGTTAGCAGCTATTAAATTATTATCACTAACTGCTTGACACGTTGTATTATTATAAACAGCCACCTGTCCATTGTAATTTATATTGTTGCAATTAACACGTATATCTCCAGAATTCGGCGCAACGAATTTGAACCAAGTAGTTAAATTCATAGTTGAGTTAATCCAACCATTCGTGGTATTCGCGCCTGTTGCAGGAGGAGCTATCGATGCATCATTTGGACTAACAGTTGCGCCTACGTTATTGAACACATAGTTATTTCCATCTGTAGGAAGTGTTTCTGCTCCACAAATTTCATCATTTGTTAAAGGCATAACTACGGTAATAGGTCCAACAAATTGAGAAGTATCAGTACCACAAACGGCTTGAACATATACATTATACACGCCACCTGCCAACAAGGCCGGTTCATCAAGGGTATCACTAAAATTATTGTCCAATTGGACAGTAGTTCCGTTGTATAATTCAAATCCAAGGGGTCCATATTGGAGATTAAACCCAGTTATTGGGTACTGTGTTGATGTCAGAGTCCAACTCCAATTCGTTAAAATAGAATCAGGGGCAGTTGTTCCTGCTAAACCTGTAGGATTGGAACAAAATGGAGGAGTTAAAAATGTTGCTTGTAATCCATCACTTTGGTTTCCAACACTGCAATTTGAATAAATGTAAACATCATATTGCGTTAGTTGAGTTAAATCATTTAAAAACAAAGATGGAGTTGTTGTTGTAATTGTTGTGCCACCGGTTGCTGGGTCAAATCCGTCTGGTCCATAAATAACCGTCCAATTCGATTCATTTGCAATACTTGGCGTCCATGAAAAATTTATATCTGTAGGGCCAACAAAAGCAATTGTAAAATCTTTAGGCTTCGGACAGTCTGTATAACTGAAATGAACACAAGAATTGTTTTGCAAATACGCTGCATTATTTAAGGAAACATCAATATTTTGATTGGTTCCTCTGACGCCAATCTCTGCATCAGCTCCATTATTCCAGTCGGCATTAGACATTTGAACATCGTCATAAACATAGTATATTTCCATGGTAGCTTCTTCAATAATTAATTGAAAAGTCGCTCCATCTGTTCCCCCAGTTCCATAATGCGGTAAATTATTCCATGAAACAACAAATTTTCTATTTGGTGCATTTCCGAGGACAGCATGATAAACACCACCTCCCGTTAAAGGAGTATTTAAATCTTGTATATAAGGATAAAGCCCATTTCCAGCCACCATGTTATAGCCCACATTGGCAGTGGTTGAACCAAAAACTATTCCTCCATTATTACCGATAGTACAATTTGTAAACAAAGCTCCCTGAAATAAAACCGGGAAAGGCAATGTTAAACCAAATTCAGAGTCATCTGTAGTGTTTATTAATGTTCCGGATGAAGTAATGTCGATGAAACCATCAACAGGACACTCTGAATTCCAGTCCATATATTGACCTTGATCGTATGTATTCCAGGAGGCCGTTCCTGCCCAATATGAACTATCACCCGGGGTGCAAATTCCTCGTACATAAGCCTGATAAAAAGAATAGGATGTTAATCCAGAGATTGTAGTTGGATTAGTAGTTGTTAATAGAAATGTTCCTGTTCCCGGAGTGAATCCTTGAGGCCCGTATTCGATTTGCCATTGTGTCTCACTACCGCCAGCAGTCCATTGGATAGTGGCACTTGTTAAATCTGCGCTTGCTAAGGATACATTTGTGGGTTGCGGACAAGTTGGAGGAGGAACAATATTCACTAAATAATCTTCTGTTTCTCCCCATGTATAGGTCCCACATGGAATAACATTTGCTATCGTAGTCGTCTCAACATTAACTATTCTCATTCGCGTTTGACCTGTCAGGGCATTTGCTGGAATTAAAATTGAAGCTGAAATAGTATTCGGTCCGTTGGCAGCGGCAGTTGGCGCATATATTTCCTCTCCTGAATCAGTGAATTGTCCATTTTGGTTGAAATCAATATATGCTTTGGTTACATTACCGTAATTCCCGCCACAAGTACCATTCTGAATACCCAAGGTGTAGTTTGCACTTGCTACTAAAATTGGAGGAGTTACTATAGTTGTGTAATCGGAATATCGGTTTAAAATTGATCCTGGACCTCCGGTTGTCGAACAGGTTGACGAATTATTGAGCGTTCCTAATGAAACATTCAGGATATCTTCATCAGCAGTATTTGTTGCATTACTTGTACAATAACAATTTAAAAATGAGTTAGTTGAAACAAGAATCGGCGTTGAAATATCTTGTTGCCCGCTTCCTGAGCAAGTAACAATACATTGATAATAGGAGTTAACTGTTTGGGTGGTTGAAAAAGCCGAGTTAGTAGCTCCTGGAATATCAGTATAATTAACACCATCAGATGAAGATTGCCATTGATAAGTTAGTCCACTCGCTAAAGTTGCTCCGGAGAGCGATAAAGAGAAAGATGAAGATGGACAAACCGACTGAGAAGATGCCGAAGTTGTTCCTGCCTCAGGTGCCCCAGTACAATTTGCGCCAGGCACATAACTTATTCTAATATTCGGACGATTATTACTATAGGTTCCGCTTCCTAGTGTGGTTGCATTCGAGCCTGCAGTTCCCGATGCCCAGCCAATGGCTTTGCCGGTTACCGCCTCATAAAAGTAATTATTAGCCCCGCTTGCAGTTCCAGCATTTATGTGGTCTGTACAGATTTGTAGCGTGCCACCTGTGTAGATGAAAGGCGCCGTTAAGGTAAAACCTTCCCATCCTGGAGCTGCAGCCGTGAATCCTTGATTCGTATTGCTATAGACACTAGTTCCTGCTGCAATGAGTGTTCCCCAAGTTGTGTTGGCTGTAAGCGTTGTGGTAGAATTATTTTCTAAATAAATTTGGAAAGTATTTGGTGCAGATAGAGTTCCAGCTGATTTCTCCCATTCAATACTTGTAATTATGGAGCCAGAAGGAATTGCCGTTAACTCATCCGCTGTATAGATGTAGGAATATTTTGAAAAATTGAAACTCGAGGTAGCTGAACTTCTATAATAAGGGCCATAAAAAAAACTTTCCGTTGTTCCTGATCCTATTGTAACGGTTTGTGCATTGCTTACTACTGACCAAAAAGTAATTAGCAATAAAAAATAACTCTTTCTCATAATTTACTTTTTTAAGAAAAAAAAGAGCCACTATTAAATGGCTCTTTTCAATAAAAATCTAATTATTAATTCTTAACGACACGGATTGTTTTGTTAAACTCATCAGCGCTAAGTTGAATGTAATAAACTCCTGTTAATGCAAATGATAGGTCAACAATTGTATCATCAGAAATATTTGAGTTAAAAATAACTCTTCCTGAAGCGTCTAATACAGTCAACCCACAAGCGATCGGTGATTCAAAATCAATGTTAAATAAACCTGTAGATGGATTAGGATTCACATTTACTTCAAATTTATTGATTTCATTAATTCCTATTTGATCCACAACAACGCAGTTTGAAGTGTCTGAACAACCACTGGCACTTGTTACAACTACGGCATATGAACCATTCTCAGTTGCTGTATATGTTTGAGAAGTTGCACCTTGAATTGCAGTATTTGTGCTACAATCAATCCATTGGTATATACTTCCATTAGAAGCTGTTAACGTTGCGCCATTACTTGTTGCTGTTGCATTTGGAAGAGCATTAATGGTCAACACTAAAGTTGCAACCGAATCACAACCTATTTGATTGGTTGTCGAGTACGTATAAGAACCACTTTGTGTATAAGTTTGACCATTCCAAGTATAAGAACCACAAGCCGTTTCAGTGGTTGTACTTGTAGATGCATTGTTGATCGTTAAAATCAAAGTTGCAACCGAATCACATCCAACTTGGTTAGTCGTTGTATATGTGTAAGAACCACTTTGTGTGTACGTTTGACCATTCCAAATGTAAGAATCACAAGCAACTTGAGAAGTAGAACTTGAAGTTGCATTGTTGATTGTTAAATTCAAAGTCACCAATGAATCACATCCAGCGGCATTACTTACTGTAAATGTTGGTGTATTTGTAGAACTTGTATAGGTTATTCCATCTATCCAGGTGAAAGATTCACAAGCCGTTTGCACATCAACACCTGTATTATTCAAGATTGTTAAATGAAGAGTATCTGTTACTGAACAGTTTCCAGCTCCTGTAAATGTATAGGTGCCACTTTGTGAATACACTTGTCCGTTCCATAGATAGGAAGAACAAACACTGATATTGGTAACATCTGCGACATTATTATTGATTGTTAAATTCAAGGTAACAATTGAATCACAACCTACTGCATTTGTCAATGTGAATGTAGGTGTTGTTGTAGAACTTGTATAAGTGATACCATCAATCCAAGTGTAGGTCTCACAAGCAACTTGAATATCAGTTGATGTTGAGCTATTATTAATTGTTAAGTTCAAAGTGACAACAGAGTCACATCCCACTGAATTTGTTAATGTGAATGTCGGTGTGTTCGTCGAACTTGTATAGGTAACTCCATCTATCCATGTATATGAATCGCATGCTGTTTGAACGTCTGTACCTGTAGAACTATTTCTAATTGTTAGATTCAAAGTTACTACTGAATCACATCCAACTGCATTTGTCAATGTGAATGTCGGTGTGTTCGTCGAACTTGTATAGGTAACTCCATCAATCCAAGTATACGTATCACATGCTGTTTGAACGTCTGTACCTGTAGAACTATTTCTAATTGTTAGATTCAAAGTTACAACTGAATCACATCCAGCTGCATTTGTTAACGTGAATGTCGGAATGTTCGTGGAACTTGTATAGGTAACTCCATCAATCCATGTGTACGAATCACAAGCCGTTTTGATATCTGTTCCTGTTGAACTATTATTGATTGTAAGGTTCAAAGTCACTACTGAATCACATCCAGCTGCATTTAATACTGTAAATGTCGGAGTATTAGTTGAAGTTGTATAGGTTACTCCATCTATCCATGTGTATGAATCGCAAGCAGTAATTGTGGCAGTTCCTGTATTTGAATTTCTGATCGTTAAGTTGAGCGTAACAACTGAATCACAACCTGCTGCATTTGTGAGAGTAAACGTTGGTGTGTTTGTTGAACTGGTATATGTAACACCATTAATCCAAGTGTAAGTGTCACAAGCTGAAACTGTTGCAATACCTGTGTTTGAATTATTTACAGTTACAACAAAACTTTGTTCCGCAGTACAACCTCCCGCACTCG
>JBIIVA010000163.1:0-5604 GCA_044339705.1 Crocinitomicaceae bacterium | reverse complement strand
GTCGCGACAAGAACATCGATTCCCTTTTTAAGCGCTTTAATTTGTGTTTCCTGTTCAACTCCGCCAAATAAACCGAAGGCTTTCAAATTAGTCTTCTCTCCTATTTCGCTAACAACTTTAGAAATTTGCTTTGCCAATTCCCTCGTCGGAACTAATACCAAGGCGCGAATTCCATCGTATGAGTCACATTTTTTAACGACCAACTGATGTAGTAATGGAATGACAAACGCTGCCGTTTTTCCCGTTCCGGTTGGTGCAACAGCCATTACATCCTCGCCATCCAAAATAGGTTTAATAGCACGAAACTGAATATCTGTTGGACGTTTGAATCCCAATTCATCCAGTTGTTCCTTGATTGACTTCGCAATGTTATAATCCTTGAATTTCATTTTAACAAAGTTATCAATTTCAAAACTGAAATGAACGTTTTTTAATTCAAGATGTATGCACCAAAAAATAATCAATTATGAAACGTATATTTGCAGCATGGGTTTTGGGTGGAATGATATTTCAGGCCAGAGCCGCAGAAAAAGAAATAGTAAAGTCGACTTTATCAGAAGTTACAGTCTACTCACAAGGAGCGCAACTTCATCATAAAGCAAACTTTAATGTCAAGGTTGGAATAACCGAAATCATTGTTGAAGGAATCAGTCCATACATTGATCCAAGAAGTATTCAAGTAAAAGCCACAGGAAATGTGGTTATCCTAGACAGCAAGTTTTCGACCTATTATCCGCAACCAACATCGGTTTCCTTAGATGGAAATTTACTAAAAACAAAAAAAGACATAAAGCTTTTGGAGGATTCTTTGAAAACATTGGGGTTTGATATGCAGGAAATCCAGGATGAAATAGATGTGTTGAACGCTACGAAAAATATTTTATCAAATAATGGCGTAATACGCGGACAAGGAAAAGTGAATGATTCATTGAATTTATTAAAACAAGCAGTGGATTATTATTCACTGAAAATGGTGGAATTGAATAAAAAACTACTCGCATTAAATAAGAAAAAACAAGAGCGAACGGAGAAAAAACGAGGTATGGATGAGCGTTTGCAAGCCTATCGAAATTATGAAAACAATGGGAATTACAATACGCAGGAGAATACTAAGCCAATTCCAAGGGTAACCATTACCGTTTCCAGTAAAGAATTGGTCACAGGGAAATTAAATCTATCTTATGTTGTAAGCAACGCTGGTTGGACGCCATATTACGATTTACGAAGTGAAGCATCGACAGGTAAATTAAGTTTAACATACAAAGCGCAAGTTTATCAAAATTCCGGTTTGGATTGGAATGAAGTGAAATTGAATATTTCCACAAATAATCCACGCGCAAATAAAACCAAGCCGGAGTTAAATCCTTGGTATATTGATTATTCTGCTTATCGTCAAGTTTCTCTTAAAAAAACTAAAATGGAATTTCTTTCCGAAACAAATACTATTCCGCAAGCGGCATTTAATCAAGGATTCACATTAAATGAGGACATTGAAAAAGATGCCATGACTGCAGATCAATTCACAACTGTTGTTCATCACTTAATTGCCGCTGAATTCAAAATTGATTTGCCCTACAACATTAAGTCAAATAACGAGCAACACATGGTTCTCATCAAACAAGTGGATTTAGACACAAAATTCAAGTATTACAGTGTGCCAAAAATGGATCCAGGTGTTTATTTGGTCGCACAAATGACAAAGCTCGATGATTTACAATTAGTCCCGGCAAAAGCAAATATCTATTTTGACGGTTCGTATATTGGCGAAACATATATTGATCCAACAACTATGGATGACACGCTCAATCTTTCTCTCGGAAAGGACCCGAACATCGTGATAAAACGAACGCTTTTGAAAAAAGACTGCAAAGAGAAAATAATTGGAGATAAAAAAGAAAGAACTTTCGCCTATCAGTTTGAAGTATTAAACATGAAATCATCCGCAATCGAATTAGTCATTCAAGATCAACTTCCGATTACTCAAAATGCGGATATCACCATTGAAGCCACAGAATTATCTCGAGGTAAGCTAAATGATGTTTCAGGTCTTATAGAATGGACAATAAACTTAAAAGCCAAGGAGACAAAATCGTATGACTTCAATTATAAGGTTAAACATTCCAAGGAACAGTATATTAATTTGTAAAAAAAACTGATAACAATAAAAAAGCTAGAGGTTAAAATTAACCTCTAGCTTTTTTTATGACAACTGAATCTACATCTTTAATATAATAAATTCAGTCCTTCTATTTAAAAGTAAATTTCAATTCCAAAATTTTAAGGTTTCATCCTATTTTCAACTAAAGCCCTAGTATATTGCTGGTATATCGCTTTGACCATTCTAATTTTTGATCTTTCAGATTTTTTATAGCTTTTGCTTCTTTTATCATTCCAAAGCAGAGGCTCCTGCCCTTTTTCGAAAGAAATCAAATTTTCATTTGAATAACCTAATTTAGGGAATCTATTTTTTCTAAAAAAAGAAGACCCCATTGCGAAAAAACTCGTTTTTTGATTCAATAAATCCAAAGAAGTTGGTAAAATATCAATCTGCTGAAAAGGTGTTCCTTTTTTGACTTTTGGGAGTTTACCGCTTGGGTGATAAAAAGCGATTGGAATGCGATGTGTCCATTCTAAAGAAGTTCTATCAGGACGGTTTGTTGGACCAACATGATCGGCACAAAAAATGAATAATGTATTTTCGAACCATTCTTGTTTTTGCGCTTTTTCCCAAAAAGATTTGAATGCAAAGTCAACGTAATGAATAGTTTTACACAAGGGTTCAGGACCTTTTCGAACTTTGTTTTTATATTCTTTTGGCACTGTAAAGGGATGATGAGATGAAAGCGTAAAAATCATCGATAAAAAAGGCTTTTTAAATTCATTCATTCGATCAACCGACCAAGACATGAAGTGATGATCTTCAATGCCCCAATTTCCATCAAAATGCTTATCGTTTCCATATTCTGTTCGACCAAAATAATGATCAAAACCAACTGCAGATGAAAATGCATCAAAACGCATGGAACCATTATTTGCTCCATGAAAAAACGCGGATTCATAACCTGCCTTTTTCAATATATTTGGAAATCCTTCAAATTGATTTGAACTGTATGACGAAAGAATAAAACTCTCATTCATCCATGTAGGAATGGAGGAAACAACAGTCGGAACAGCATCCATGGATGTTCTGGCGTTGGCTATTCCGTAATCGAAATACATGGATTTATTTAAAACTGAATCCAAAAATGGTGTATAGCTTTCAGGGCTTGCAGGTCCGCAGTACATGGTTCCGAAACTCTCGAAAAGGATGAAAACGACATTTGGATTACCAGGTAAAAGATGCTGCGGCGATGATTGCTGAATCGGATTAAAAATTCGATTGACTTCTTTATCAGTGAAATAATTTTTCTTCTCAACACCTACAAAATCAAACGTTTTAATAATGGTAAATGCAGAGTTGAGAACAGCCGGTGAGTTTTCCAACGAACAATAATTTGTTGATTCCAAAATACCTACCGGTTTCAATTGAAATCCACCTCTCCCAATTATAATGGAAAGTAAGATCCCGATAATAAAACCAACCCAACTTGTAGCTTTTTTGTAATGTAAAATGGGATTTTTCAACTTTGAATAACCATATATTAAAAATGAAAATGATGTAACAAAAAATAAAATCAACCACCAAAATTCAAGCATAAATTCACCAGCTAAACTGCTTGTTTCCGGATTGTTCAGCATGTACATCAAATAATCGTAACTCGTGCGCTTTTCGGTGTAAGAAAAATAAGCTACATCCCATGCGTTGAAAAAGAAAACAACCAAGGAAGTTAAAACAAATAAAAAGAACAGAGCATAGCCTCTGATTTTTTCTAATTTATGCCCAACTGGAAGCAATGAAAGAGCAACAAATGGCAAAAAAAATAATGCAATGGTTATCAAGTCAAACCAAATACCGACAAAATGCTCGAATAAACCAAAGTTCTTAAAGGATTTTGAGTTTGAAACCAGAAGAAGAACTCGGTAAAGTTCCAAGATCAATAGAATCAAACCCAACTTAAAAAGTAGGTTAGCAAAAACATTTTCTCGATAAAAGTACTTTTTCAAATCAATAGTTAATAAGCTTTTCAACTGCTTCAATTAATCTATCTTGCGGTAAAAATTGTTTTTCTAACGATACAGCAAATGGAACTGGCGTATCTATCGATGCCACACGTAGAACTGGCGCATCCAACCACTCAAAGCAATTCTCAGTAATCAGCGCTACCAACTCCCCTCCTATTCCACCAGTCATACAATCCTCATGAAGAACAAGGACTTTTCCTGTTTTTCGAACTGCTTCGAAAATGGCTTCTTCGTCCAATGGTAAAAGCGTTCTCAAATCCAAAATTTCAATGGAAAGATCTTTTCTGGATTCCGCTAATTCCTTTGCCCAATGAACACCCAATCCATAGGTGATTATGGTAATATCATTTCCTGCACTTACATTTCTTGCTTTCCCAATTTCGACTGTGTAGTAATCATCAGAAACATCTTCTTTTAAACTGCGATAAAGATACTTATGCTCAAAATAAATAACCGGATTTGGATCTTCAATAGCTGCATTCAAAAGTCCCTTTGCATCCGATGGTGTTGAAGGATATACTACTTTCAAACCCGGTGTATGAAAAAACCAAGCCTCATTACTTTGTGAATGGAAAGGTCCAGCAGCTGTACCCGCACCAGTTGGCATTCTTACAACAACATCTGCATTTTGACCCCAACGCCAATGAATTTTAGCCAAATTATTAATGATTTGATTAAACCCGCATGTTACAAAATCAGCAAACTGCATCTCAACCATTGCTTTCATTCCTGAAATCGAAAGACCAAGTCCGGTTCCGACAATCGCAGATTCACATAATGGTGTGTTTCGAACGCGATCTTTACCAAACTTATCAACCAATCCTTCCGTGACTTTAAACGCACCACCATATTCTGCAATATCTTGCCCCATTAAAACCAATTCGGGATATTTTTCCATGGATTGAATTAAGGCATCTTGAATGGCGTCAATGAATCGCTTTTCAGAACTATTTCCGGATGGAACAATTACATTTTGATTGAACGGTGCGTAAACATCATTCAATTCAATTTGCAAATTAGCTTCAATTGCCGACTCAGCTTGAGCTTCCTCAAAACCTTTCTGAATTTCTTCTTTGAATGATTTTTTTATTTCCGACTCTAAATCATCAGTCAGGATTCCTAATTCTTTTAAGTAAAGCTCATAATTTGAAACCGGATCTTTCAAAGCCCATTGATCTTGTAAACCTTCTGGATAATATTTTGTTCCTGATGATTCCTCGTGTCCCCGCATTCTAAAAGTCATCAATTCCAACAAATAAGGTTTTGGGTCTTTTCGAATTTCATTGTTTATTTTCCGAACAGTGCGAATCACTTCTAAAACATTATTTCCATCAACCTGAATGGCATTCATACCATAACCTATTCCCTTGTCGATGAATTGCTTACAGCGAAATTGCTCTACGGAAGGGGTTGATAAACCCCAACAATTGTTTTCAACACAAAAAATAACAGGTAAATCCCAAACAGCTGCAACATTCAATG
>JBIIVA010000126.1:0-7459 GCA_044339705.1 Crocinitomicaceae bacterium | reverse complement strand
ATAAGTTAACGTTGTACGTAAATTATATTTTAGTGTTGCACCTATATTATATTTTAGTGTTGTACGTAAATTATATTTTAATGCAAATATAAACATAATCCCCTCAAATCGTTCATAATTAAGTGGAATACTCAATTCCATTCAATACAAAATACAACCTCTAAAAACTAACTTTGCAATCAAGCACTGGATAGATACTCCCTAGATAGTGTATGGATAAAGCATAGATAGAGTATGAAAATACCCAAACGAGTATGTGTCTATCCAAAAGATGTACAGCGAATAACCGGAAGAAGTGAGAAATATGCCCGAAGATTGCTCCACACAATCAGGCAAAACCTCAACAAGCAATCCCATCAATTCATAACTATTGAAGAATTCGCGCATCACGTTGGAATAGACATTGAAACAGTTAAGCAGTTCATTATTGATTAAGACCAACAACGTCTCCTGAAAAAACCGCCCTTGTTTAATTCAATTTATATCAGTTTGTACTGAAATAAGTGCCTGAATATGAAAAAAATACTATCTTTGATGCGAAGGTAAGTGTCAAACCGTTCATTAGCGACCAAAATATTCGGTCAACACATCGGCGAACAAAGGCATTTTCACTTACTTTAAGGGTTTGATTTACAAGCATTTACATATAGGACTGTTCACCCGTCCAGACCGCTTAAACACTTGAAAAACAGTGAATTAAGTCGAAAAAGCCTCTAAAAGAGGCTTTTTTTATGTCTTTTTGTTTCATTTTCTCCCCTTTTTAATCATTTGCAAGTGGGCTATTCGGTGGACTAAAATCCTCCTCAAAAAAAGTCCACCGATTTGGTTCTAATTCACTGATTTGCAGCATTTAGCATTTCCTTGTTTTAACGTGTTGCGGTAACTTTGTAAAATCATTATCGCCCATGAAAAGAGCAACATTTAACATCCATTATTACATTAAGAGAACTAAACTCTTAAAAAATGGAGATGCACCTGTTTACATGCGTATTGGGCACATCACCTGGGCACGCACAACCGCAACAACACCTTACTGAACCAACAATCCATCGGAATTGAAATCTGCAATTGGGGTGCATTGATTGAGAAAGGCGGTAAGTTTTATTCCACCTTCAACCGAGAAGTACCCAAAGAAGAAGTCATTGACTATGGCATGCAATGGCGCGGACACCGCTATTTCCACAAATACAAAGACGAGCAATTGGAATCGTTAAAAACCCTCCTTGAATACTTGTGCGAGAAATACGCCATTCCAAACACCTACCAACCCGACATGTGGAAACTCAACACCCAAGCCCTCAATGGAACATCAGGTATCTGGACTCATGTCTCCTTCCGTGCCGATAAATCGGATTGTCATCCACAATTGAGTATGATTAATTTATTGAAGTCCTTGAGTGAGGAAAGAAAGTAATAATATGGTATTTTATCATCATTACTTCCAACCTCCACCCAATGATTTATAGAGAAATACTTTCCAAACGAAAAGGCTCTTTGTCAAATCCATTAATTCAAGTTCAGCAGAAATAGAATTCTGTTGTGAGATTAATACCTCAAAGTATTGTGCTCTATTAGAATTGAACATTTCACTGGCAATAATTCTCGCGTTAATAAGTTTTTGTACTTCATCACTCTTGTTTTGAATCATTTTATCCGTAATACCAATTGCATATAGTCCATTGTTAACCTCTGTGAAAGCATTTAAAAGTGTTTCTTGACATTCATAAAGGGCATTAAGTTGACTAGATGATGCTCTTTTAAAATTCGCTTTTAATGCTCCCATATTTACTAAAGGTGCCGTGATGTTACCAAACAATCCATAAGCAATTGACTCTGGTGATGCAAATAGAAAACGTGTCCGATAGGCTTGATAACCAATACTTCCATTAATCGAAAGGCTTGGATAAAACATTTTCCGAGCAGCAATCAAATCAGCTTTTGTCGCTATAAGTTCTTGTTCAGATTGCCTGACATCTGGACGATTTTGAAGAATTTGAGCTGGCAATCCTACATTTATTTTAATATTTAATAAACCGGTAGGATCATAATGTGATCGATTAATTTTCCCTTCAAAATTGGATGTTAGGATTCGTAAATCATTTTCACGAAAGTTTATTTCTTGTTCAATTTTCAATAATTCATTCGCATAATTCAAAATTAAAGCTTCGAACTGTTTCACACTCATTTCGGTAGTTTTCCCAGCCTCTTTTTGTGCCCTCAAGACTTCAACCATTTCTTGATTCAATGAAATATTTCTTTCTATGATTCGCTTTGTTTCATCGAGTACAACCAAGTTAAAATAATTTAAAACTACCTGCTCAACAACCCAGGTTTTTAACATGTTTTGAGATTCTAAGGATGCCAAATATCTAGCCTGTGATGCTTTCTTTTGTTGTTTTAATTTACCCCAAACGTCTATTTCCCAACTTGTCTGTAGTCCAAAATTAAAGTCATTCAGATGTATAGGAATAATTTCACCGCCCCCAATGTTTGTCGTAATATTTCCTGCTCCATCCATGGTATGTAATCCGAATTTTCGCTTGGAATAACCTGCGAACGTTCCTACTTTAGGAATTAAATTCGAACGAGCTTCTTGCAAATCTGCCTCAAGCTGCATAATGCTTGTCCTTGATTTTAAAAGAGAAAGATTTTTGGCAAGTGCAGAATCAATTAAACAGTTTAGCAGTGAATCATTAAAAAGCTGTTTTGGCTTTAAATCTGCAGAGTTTAGAGTATCTTGAGAAAGATTACTGTAAGTCAAAGGTAGACTATTAAATTTAGGGTCGATTGGTTCACTTAAAGATTTACAGCCGCTTAAGATGCCAATTACAACAATAATGGCACCAAAAAAAATGTTCTTTTTCATTATAAATTTTCTTCAGTTAATGGAATTCGTTCTTTTAATCTTCTAATTTTTAACTTTTCCGAAATGGTAGCAAAAACTACATAAAGTCCTGGTATAATAACAATTCCGAAAATGGTTCCCAGTAGCATTCCTCCAGCAGCTGCTGAACCAATTGTTCTGTTTCCAATTTCACCTGCCCCGGAAGAAAACATAAGTGGAATAAGTCCGGCAACAAAGGCAAATGAAGTCATTAGAATTGGTCTCAGCCGAAGTTTAGTCGCTTCCAAAGCAGCCTGAGTAGGTGTTGCTCCTTGTTTATGTTTCATGCTTGCAAATTCGATAATTAATATTGCATTTTTACCCAATAAACCTATGAGCATTATCATTGAAACTTGTGCATATATATTATTCTCTAAACCAAACATCCAGAGGAATAAAAAAGCACCAAAAACTCCTGTTGGTAAAGACAAAATCACCGGCAATGGTAACAGGAAACTTTCATACTGAGCAGCCAAAAGCAAGAAAACAAAAACAAGACAAATAACAAATATGCCAAGCGCTTCATTTCCAGTTGCGACCTCATCCCTTGTAATTCCAGCCCAGTCAATACCATAACCTTTTGGAAGTTTAGTTTTTGCAACTTCTTGTATAGCAGAAATAGCACTTCCTGAACTGTATCCTAGATTTGCCTCTCCATTTAACTCAGCAGAAGGATACATATTATATCGTGTCATTTGATCCACACCGTAAACCTTATCAATAGTCATAAAGGTGCTAATTGGTACTTGTTCATTTCTGTCATTTTTGACCGTGAGCTTAAGAATATCATCTGTATTCGACCGATATTCAGGAAGAGCTTGTAGCATAACTTTGTACATTTGACCAAATTTGATAAAATTACTTGCATATTCACTACCTAAAAGCGTTTGTAAAGAAGCCATAGCATCACTAACGGTAACGCCTTTTTGTGCAGCTTTATCATAATCAATATTCAATAAATACTGCGGATAGCTCGCATCAAAAATAGAAAATGCCGACCCAATTTCAGGTCTAGCCTTAAGGTCTTTAATGAATTGATTCACAACTATTTCCATTTTCTTTAAATCACCTGTTCCCGTCTTATCTAGTAAACGCAATTCAAATCCACTAGCATTTCCATATCCTGGAACAGCAGGTGGGGGAAACATTTCAATTTTCGCAGTTTTTATTGATTTTGTTTTTTCTTCAAGTTGCGATATGATTTCATTAACTGATAATTTTCTTTCATCCCATTTTTTCAAATTGACTAGAACCGTTCCATAAGTAGCTCCAGTACCATCACTCAAAATATTCGTTCCTGACAAACTGGAAACTGATTCAACACCTTCAAGATTTTGAGCAGCTTTTTGAATATCATTAACGACTTCTTTTGTTCGTTCGAGCGTTGCCCCTGGAGGAGTCGTCACGGATACATAGAACATTCCTTGATCTTCATTCGGAATAAAACCGGATGGCAATAATTTTCCAATTATGCCAGTAAAAAATAAGAAAAGAAATAGTATTCCGAAAGTGATAAATCTACGATTGATAATAACACCAAGTAGCTTTTGAAACCTATTTGATAAACCATCATACCAACGATTAAAACCTTTAAAAAATCGATATAACAGTCCTTTTTGATGTTGTGAATGATGAGACTTTAATAGCAAAGCACATAATGCAGGGGTTAAGGTAAGTGCAATCACACCAGAAATAACAATCGAAATTGCCATTGTAATTGAAAACTGTTTGTAAAAAATACCAACTGGGCCGCTCATGAAAGCAGTTGGTATAAATACAGCAGACATTACCAGTGTGATTGCGATAATTGCACCTGAAATTTCTCGCATCGCTTGTTCAGTTGCTTTTCTAGGAGTAAAACCTTGTTCTATTTTTGAATGAACAGCCTCAACTACAACAATTGCATTATCAATTACAATTCCAATTGCCAAAACCAAAGCAAATAAGGTAATTAGGTTTAATGAAAAGCCAAAAAACTGCATAAAAAAGAAAGTTCCGATAAGAGAAACCGGCACGGTTAAAGCAGGAATAAGTGTTGATCTGAAATCTTGAAGAAAAATAAAAACAACTAATGAAACTAGAATAAATGCTTCGATAAGTGTTTTAATAACTTCGTGTACAGATGCATCTAAAAACCGACTAACATCATAACTTATAGTGTAGTCCATCCCAGATAGAAAATTATTTTCTTTAAGCTCTTCCATTTTTAACTTAACTTGTTTGATTACTTCGCTCGCATTAGAACCAGGTAATTGCTTAAGCATAATGGAAGCACAAGGTTTTCCGTTTAATTTAGCTTCAACATCAAAATAAGTAGTTCCAAATTCAACATCGGCAACATCTTTTATTTTGAGAATTTGTCCATCCTCTGTTGATTTAATGGCAACATTTTCAAATGCTTCGACTGTGTTAAATTTACCGGTATATTTCACAACATATTGCAGTGGATAATTCGTTGACTTATCAGAATTTTCACCTATTTTTCCGGGTGCAGCTTCAATATTTTGATTATCCAATGCGTTATTAATTTCTTCAGTTGATATGTTATATGCAAGCATTTTATCAGGTTTTAGCCAAATTCGCATGGCATATTCCTTAGCACCCAAAATATCAGCATAACCAACTCCTTTAACCCTTTTCAATTCTGCTAATACGTTTATATCCGTGAAGTTGTACAAAAATTTTTCAGTCAACAAACTATCCTGGCTGTAGATGTTGAGATACATCAGCATAGCATTTTCTTCTTTCGCAATTTTTACCCCGTTTTTGATAACCTCTTCAGGTAATTCTCCCATCACTGCAGCAACTCGGTTTTGAACATTTACTGCCGCCACGTCTGGATCTGTTCCTACTTCAAAAATAACTTGAACAACACCAACACCATCATTTCCGGCATCGGAAGACATATATTTCATTCCGGGGACACCATTAATAGCACGCTCTAATGGCACAATGGCAGCTTTTGTTACTGTTTCCGCATTTGCTCCTGTGTACTCAACAGTAACATTTACCTCAGGTGGTGCTACACTAGGAAATTGAGTCATCGGGAGATTAAAAAGCGATAGTAATCCCAGGAGCACTATGATAACCGAAATGACAATCGACAAAATCGGTCGTTTAATAAATAAGCTAAGCATAATGTTAGATTTTGTTTTTAACCTTTATTGCTTGTCCTTCTTTGACCAATTGAATTCCCTCCAGCAAAATTTTATCTGTTGCTTGAAGACCTTTTTCAATTACATAGTATTTTCCGAGACTAATACCTGGATATATCCGTGTTAATTTTAATTTATTGTCTTTATTTACAACATAAACATAAAAATTTTCTTGGATTTCGAATGTTGCACTCATTGGCACTAGCAATGCGTTATTAATATCAAATGGAACGATTATTTTTCCCGTTGACCCATGTTTTAGTATTTTGCTAGGATTCTTAAATCTTCCACGAATTGAAATATTTCCGGTTGACTTTTCAATTTCTCCGTCCATCGTTTCAATTGTTCCCTTCTCTAGATGCCTGGTATTATCTGCAAGTAACATGGAAATACTTTTTGCATCATTCATTACATCATTGCGCACAAAACTTAAGTATTCCGTTTCTGACACTTTAAAATAGGAGAAAACCTCATTGTTATCCGTAAGTGTGCTTAGTAAAGTTCCTTCCTCGATAAGACTTCCCATTTTTAGGGGTATTCTATTAATATAGCCAGAGAAAGGAGCTTTTATCTTAGTATATGATACTTGAAGTTCTGCAATTGAAATTTCCGCTTGCAACTCATCACATTTAGCCTCTGAAGCTTCAATTTTAGCCTCGGCAATTTCGACCTCGGATTTTGAAACAATATTTTTTGAAAAGAGATTTTTTACATTTCTTAGTTCGACTTGAAGCGATTTCTTTTCTGCCAACTCACCCTTAAGTTGAGCTTTTATTTTATTCAGATTATCAGCGTATTCTTGAGAGCTGATTGAAAAAAGTAATTGTCCTTCTTTTACATATGAACCTTCATCAATGTGGATTATATCTATAAATCCTTTTATTCTCGATCTGATTTCTACTTTTTTAACCGCTTGTATTTCTGCGACATATAGTTTATTGAAGATAGTATCTTTTTTAATTGGAGTGGCAACAGAAAAAGATTCTATTGTTTCATTTTTTTCATTATCCTCACTGCAAGAATATAAAATAATTGTGGCAGCAACAACTGCGAAAAATTTATTTTTTAACATGTTAATTGAGATTAATTAATACCAGGATTGTTCCTTTTTTTTTAAAAGAAATCAATGCAATAATAAAATATAATTAACCTATGCTTCTGGAGGTTTTATTAAACCATTGGAATATGCACTTTGCGGTTGAGATGAGGAATGTTGAACAAACGTTTTTTCCTCAATAACTGGTTTTAAAGAAATGAATTTATAACTAAAATCATGATTAAATTTATAATCGAACTTCTTACAAAAACCACCTTCATCATCAAAATCATTTTCATCGTGTTCAGGAATTGCATCATAAACACCAAGAACATTCTCAAGAACTAATTCTGCAATAGACTCAATATCGTTAAAACTTAAATC
>JBIIVA010000125.1:0-7474 GCA_044339705.1 Crocinitomicaceae bacterium | reverse complement strand
TCTGAACCTGCTGTAAATGCAACACTTAATTGTTGGTTTCCTGGCGTTATACTCGTTATAGTTGGAGCACTTGGAGTAGTTCTTGGCGTTGCAGCCGTGCTAGCAGTGGCTGTTCCATCTC
Source organism: Crocinitomicaceae bacterium (assembly GCA_044339705.1). Taxonomy (GTDB): domain Bacteria; phylum Bacteroidota; class Bacteroidia; order Flavobacteriales_D; family Crocinitomicaceae; genus UBA952. The sequence goes on along the minus strand of JBIIVA010000125.1, from coordinate 7,353 downwards.
CAACTGCATTAACCGCTCGAATTTGAACATTATACGAAGTTCCATTCGTTAATGCCGTTGTTCCGTCGGTTGAAAGCGTAGAAATTACCAATGGACTTGCCGTTGTGCCTGATGCCCTGGTCTGCCAGTTTGTTCCACCGTTGGTAGAATATTTATAAGTTGTTATAGCTGAACCACCATCTGAACCTGCTGTAAATGCAACACTCAATTGTTGGTTACCAGGTGTGATGGTTGAGATGGTTGGAGCTGCAGGGACAGTAGCAGCCGCATTCGCTGTAATACTAATATCATCAACTCCTAGCACATGTGCATTGGATGTTGTTGTTCCACTTGTGACAGAATACCGCCACGCAAAATAAAAAACTGTATTTTGAGAAATTGAAGATCCCGGTGTAAAAGTCTTATTGGATATTGCAACCGATGATCCAGGAGATGTTGAAAAACCGTCACTGTTTGCATCTGCAGCAAAGTTTGAGGTAAAATTAGAGCCGCAAGAAGCCCAACTAGTTCCATTGGTAGAGTAAAACATTTCAATTGTGTATCCCGCTGCATTAGATCCATTTCTATATTTTTCAACATTATATGAAATAGTAAAACTACCGATAGATGTTGCCGAATTGTTATTTAATCGAGTATATATCACAACAGATTTAGACGCTGCACTTGAAGATAATCCGCCGATTGCACTTTCTGAAGTACTATTATTAGCATTTAACCTATAAATACCATTTGAGGCATTTGAGGCAATACTATTACCGCCTGCTCTTTCAACAGCAGTAGCCGTTGAAAGAAAATTCGGAATTGTCCTTTCTGTTGTACTTTTTTGAACTGTCCAGTCTGTTGGAAGAGTTGCAGTTGAACTAGTTCCTAATGAATTGAAATTTTGAGTGACTGCTGAACCTCCTGCTGTTATATTAATCTGCCCCCAAACACGACCCACACCATGCACCAACAACAAACAAAGCGGTAAAGTCAGTGGTAAAACAGCCATGCGGTTAAATATGCGAGAAACGAATTTGGACATGTCTTTGCGCGGGGTGGCGGTAGTAGTAGGTTGAGGGGCGTCCACCACCGGTAGTGGCATTTTTGTTTCTAAATCTATGATTTTAACGAATTCTACTTCATCAATGATGCAGGTGCAATCTTCGGTGAGTATTTCAAATTCTTTTTTGTCAATACGGAGGTCAATGGTTGTAACGGATGGTTTTGGGTAGTCTAAAACTTTGGGTTCAATTGTTATAGTTTTCATAGTAGCATTTTTCAATGCAAAATTCAGCATGCACTATAAATTGGATTTCAAGTAGAAATTATATTTTGATTAAAGTAAAATGAAGCAAAAAGACAGTAATGTAAACAGAATGTTTATACTTCGTGTCGACTCAACCTAAGGTGGAGAAATGGAAATGATAGAAGGTGGAAATTTTGGGGTAACCTCCACTTGATCACTAGCATTGCAACCATGTCCATCCGTAACAGTGAGCGTATAGGTTTGAGCCGCTGAAAGCCCTGAAACAACTGGATTTGAAATGTTGCTAGCCGACAGCCCTGTTACCGGCGACCAGCTGTAGCTCAGATCTGGTTGAAAACTGGTAACACTGGCCGAAAGTTCTTGAGAATTACCACTGCAAAAATTCAAATCTGGGCCTAGATTTACAGTTGGTAAATTAAATGGGGCGCCGACTCCGTAGTTTGTACCTGTCAATTTTATATTATCGATAGCCCAATTTTCCTCTGAACGGTTGTTATTTGCAGTAAAACGAAATTGAAATTGAGAAATCCCACTCATACTTAATGTGAAGGCACTTTTCGTATCGCAACTTCCAGTTGTGTAAACGGGTGACGAACCAATTGATAAACTCGTAATGGGTGAGCTGGTTATTCCAAACAAACAATTATTGAAACCTTTTTTTGTTAGTATGGTATTCCAATTAGTTCCTCCATCTGTGGAAACTTGCATTACAAATTCTTCACTCGATTCAACTCCGCATCCATCTGTTGTGCCACAAGTACCGATACCAAATGAAAGCAAATTAAATGAAAAATCAACGATATTGTATATGGACAGAGAGGGCACATTGCTAAAAGTAATGGTATTTGAACAACCAAATTCCCCAGAGGCATTATCAACTGAATATGATTTTCTCAGTACATTGTTTCCTGTAAAATTATAAATGCCAACCACTCCAACCCCTTGAGGTGCTGGCGTTGAACCAGACCCCGTGCCTCCATAATCGATATCAGCGCCAACCGAGTAAGACCAATTGAGGTTTGCATCAAAATTATTCTGAGTTATTGTTGTTACTGTTGGAGCGCCTGTTGGGGCATTTACATTAAATGGATTGGATGTGACGCTCGTTAATCCACTTGATGTTGCAGTAAAAGTTAAATTGGTTTGTGGGCTTCTCAGAAAAATGATATTTGAAAAAGTGGCAACTCCGTTAACAAAATTCACAGTTTGCGAGGTGTAACCACAGCCTGGTGAGTTGACAGTAAGTGTAACTGTCCCATTGTAGCATGTGGAAATTGTTCCATTAGAACAAGTGGCGGCAACTTGAACCGAGTGGGTCATTGGTGTGTTCTGAAAAACATTATTCGGTTGTGTTGTGAAACTCAAGGTTGTTGGAGTTGAACAAGAACAAGAACCTGATAATGTTACATTATCAAAGCGCCAAGTGCCAGTGGAAGCGTATACAGAACCACCAGAAATTCGAGCTCTGTAATAAGCTGAGCTTGCAGAATAATAATTTCCTAATCCATCCGAAAACGCATCAGGACTGAAAATTGAAACTATTCTTACCACAAAGTTGACATTGTTATTGGCTCCTGACACAGAGGAAAAATCCACTGTAAAAGAGTAGAAGTTGTCATGAGGTGATAATCCTCCATTATTATTCCAAAAATTGGTTGTCCAATTCGAGCCTCCATTCAATGAATAGTCAACACGCGCCCATCTCGATGCTGTGCCTGAAGCACGATGATCAAATGTGAGTTGAATGTTTTGAAATCCAACAGTGCTTACTGCAAATTGAACTCCAGCAGTTCCGCTGTTCGATGATATTGCAGGATATAAAGAGGTGTTCCATCCTTGTCCTGAATTTGGTGGTCCTGATGCAAAGGCAGAACTAGTTCCACCCACATTAGAGGCTGTTCCGGAACCAGTGCTCGGAGTCAAATTACTTGCGTCGAAATTCCACTGTGTAATTGTAGTTTGCCCTAAACCATTGAAAGTAGTTAAAAAAAATAAAATCAAGGTTAATTCGAAATGGAATCCCTTAAACCAAAAAATGCCCTTACTTGGCTTAAAAACGATTTGTGTTGTGGATTTGATATCAAGCAAAGGCACTTTTTCAGAGGAGCTAAATGCCGAAACAAAATCAGATTCGTTGATGATGCAATGACATTCCTCGTTTTGATTGAGGGCGCTGGCATTTTTTAGGAAATCACCAAGAAACTTGATTCTGTTTTTTCTTCTTTTAATTGGTGTTGTTACAGTAGTTTTCAAGTCAGCATTTAACAAAGCGAAATTCGTGACATACTTTAACTTAGGTTTGAAGTGAAAATTATTTTTTGATTAATGAAAAATGAAGCAAGAGGCAATCTCTGCTGAAATCATCAAAACGAATTTTATTTACAAAACGTAAAGATTCTTTTGGTGTTATTTTCAATTCTTTTAACTGTGACACATATAGCAGATTTGCCTCGTTGGATGAAAAGGAGTTTAGCACTATCATTGGTGTTTACCCAAATCCTAGTAGTCAATTACTCTATATTCAAACAAATGGTACATTAAATCCAGAAAATAATTGGAAATTAGTATCTTCTGCAGGTTCAGAAGTCTGGATTAAACCTGTGTCAATGAAGGCAGATCAAACTAATATTTTTCTTCACATATTTGATGTGTCGATGTTTGCGCAGGGTCAATATGAATTAATAGACCTTTCAAGTAAAGTTTAAGACGCACGTTACTTTCACAAAGAATTAAACTTCCAATCCATTTTATTTAGTTCACTAGAGGTTGAATTAGTAAGAATTTTGTTTTTTCGTTTAAACATATCCTTAAAATTTAGTTGAATTGATAAAGTAAATGTTATTTATTTAGTAAAATATACGAAAAAAATTAAAAAAATTCAGTTAAAAACACTAAATTTGTGACATGAAAGAGGTGTTTAAGGAACTTATTGTGGAAAGTCAAAACCAAGAATTTGAGGTTGGTTTTCCTCGTGCACTTGAAATAGCCATGAATACACGCCTTATAGTGAGTGTTATTGGGGCTAGAAGAAGTGGTAAGACGACTTATTTATTTCAATTAATCCAAAAATTGAAAAAATCCGGTGTTCCGCATAAAAACATTTTATTTATAAACTTTGAGGACGAGCGATTAAAAGTAGATGTTACCCAACTTGATTTACTATTACAAGCGTATAACGAATTATATCCGGAAGTAAATTGGCAGGAGGTACACTTATTCTTTGATGAAATACAAAATGTAGAGGGTTGGGAGCGCTTCGTTCGCCGCGTATACGATACTAAAACCCGACATGTTTATATAAGTGGGTCAAATGCCAAGTTACTAAGTACGGAGATCGCAACATCAATCCGGGGAAGGTCTTTGTCGTATACTGTTTATCCATTTAGCTTTTTAGAATATTTGAACGCTTTGAAAGTTCCTGTTTCTTTCAAAACACAGCAAGAGAAAAGCAGAATGATACACCATACTGAAGTGTATATGCAACAAGGTGGTTTCGCTGAGACCTTATTTTTGGATAATCCCACGCGAGTGAAACTTTTACAAGAATACTATAATGTAATGATGTTTCGCGACATCGTAGAGCGTTATCAAGTAAGCAACATAAACGTGCTGCGCTTCTTCATCAAAAAAATATTCGCTGGAGTGACGGTTCCTTTCTCTGTTAACAAAGTTTACAATGACTTGAAATCAATGGGGTACAAAACCAGCAACAATAATTTATATGATTATCTTGAACATTGCCAAGCTGTTTTTCTGACACAAGCAATCGATAAATTTGATTTTTCAGAAATAAAACAAGCAAAAAGTGAGAAAAAACTTTATTCGATAGATACAGGTTTTCTTTCGGCAATAGATTTTCCGGCTTCCAAGAATTACGGAAAACTATTTGAAAATATGGTGTTTATGGAATTCAATAAGATCGGTAAAAATCTCACGTATTTTAAGTCTCGATACGAGTGCGATTTCATATTGGAGGAACGAGGAGAATTTTTCCCCATACAAGTAGCTTATAGAATGACAGAGTCAGATACTAGAAAAAGAGAATTTCGTGGACTTACGGAAGCATGCAAAACTTTGGGAGTTAAAGAAGGAACTGTTATCACCCTCGATCATCAAGAAGAAGTTGAGTTGGATGGATATAAAATCAATGTGGTTCCTTTTTATGCTTACTTTTTAGAATAACTCATCGAATAAGTGTTAAAAATCCTTGCCCGGTCAATTCTTTTCCGTTTAATCCTTTTGCGTGATATTTATAGAAATAGGTTCCGTCTGTAACAACATCTCCACTTGGTGTTTTACCATTCCAAGCTTCTGTAATTCCGTTAATTTTCGTAATTTCATTTCCCCATCGATTGACAATAATCACTTCCAATTCGATAACGTTTTGGGTGAAAATATTCCATTCGTCATTCGATCCGTCTTCATTGGGTGTTAGTACGTTTGGAACTGTCAAAATCGGTTCTCCGGGAGCATTAACGATAATAATGTCTGAAATTGAATCTGAACACAAACCATTAGATGCAACTAGCCAAATGGTATACGACCCCGGATTTATAAAGGTATTCGATACACTTGATAAATCAGCTGTATTAGTTTCGTTTCCATTTCCAAAATTCCAATCAAATGATATGGAGTTTGAACTTGTATTTGTGAAATTTACTATCAAAGGAGCAGTTCCTATGTTAACATCAGATGAAAACTGCGCATCTGGAACAGGTACAAGAATTACAATGACCGAATCCGTGGCTTCACAGCTGTTAGCGTCTGTTCCCGTTACATAATAAACTTGCGTTTGATTTGGTTGAAAAGGTTGTCCATTTTGTACATCTCCTGTCCATGAATATTGAATACCTCCACTTGCGTTTAATTGAACTGAAGAACCAACACAAATTGTCACATTGTTTCCTGCATCAATAGAGGGTGCAGAAAAAACTTCGACAATCATGGTATAAACTGAAGCACATTGTCCAGGATTTGGTGTGAAAAAATAATTATTCAATCCGGGATTTTCAGTTGAAAGCATAGCAGGATTCCACGTTCCAGATATACCATTATTTGAAGTTTCAGGAAGAATAACTTGAGCTAGAATGGCATCCTCGCAGAATGGACCAAAGGAGTTAAAAGAAGGTAAAGTTGAAGAATTAACAACTACTGTTGCTGAAGAAGGTACACTTTGACACCCATTTAATTCGTAAGTCACGGAATAATTTGACGTATTTACCGGATTAATAGTTATTGCTGGTGTTATTTGAGAATCTGGCAACCACGAATAAGTTCCCCCCAGTAAATCAACCGTAGTTGTTAAAGTAGCACTTTCTCCTTGGCAAATTGTCGGGTTTTCATTGATGGAAATTTGCGGTATTGGATTTACTTCAACTATTAGGTTAGTTGAATTAGCGCATTGACCTGGGTCTGGTGTGAAAGTATAAGATGTCGTTTGCAGATTGTTAATGGCAGGCGACCAAGATCCTGTTACACCCTCATTTGATGCTGTTGCAAGCAAAAAGGAACCACCTTCGCAAATGGTAGAAATTGGATTAAAAGTAGGTGAAAATCCATTGGAAACAACTACCGTCATCGTAGTTGAAGTCGCACATTGACCTGAATTGGGAATGAAAGTATAGGTTGTTGTTGCTGAATTATTTATGGCTGGTGACCAAGTTCCGGTGATGTTGTTACTTGATGTTGTTGGTAAAGTAAAAGATCCTCCTGAGCATATTGGGGCTATCTGAGGGAAAGTTGGTGTTACGGTGGCTGTAGATGAATTGATGGTTACTAAAATTGTATCAGTGCAATTAGTTGAAGAAGTCACTACACAATAGTAGTTCCCTGCACAAAGATTATTTGCTGTGGCCGCAGTTTGTCCAATTGAATTATTCGAAGCATCATACCATTGAAAGGTATATCCTGGAATCGAACCTGCAGCGGAAACTGATGCAGTTCCATTGCATTGACAGCTTCCAGCATCTATACTTGAAGAAAGCGTTGCGGTCAAAGGTCCTGCGCAATTGTTGGTTAAACTTTGAATGTATGCATCATTTGCAGCATTGTTTGGTGAGCCGGGTGTTTGGTTATCTGGAGCGGAACAGGTTCCGGCTAACCAA
>JBIIVA010000124.1:0-7557 GCA_044339705.1 Crocinitomicaceae bacterium | reverse complement strand
GATTGGAATTAACATAGATTGATGCCGATAAACCAAATCGATTTCGGCAGAAGATTGCGCTTTATCCCTTACCCAAAAATGCGGCAACTCATCGTTTTCCTTATTCAACGAAATCAATTCCTGCATAATGATATGTGGAATTAAAGCCCCTCGGAATGCATTGCTCAAGTCTTTCAAGGCTATCAATTCACTTTGAATTCCAAGTATGTGATTCACAATTCCGGTATCTAAAAACTGAAGTCGAGGTGATTTTTTATAATCAATCATCAGTGGCGCTGTGTAGGATGTCGTGGGATAAATCAACCGGATAATTCCTGCCGCATCCAAATTCCGGAACGCCTCACCTACTTCTCTTGAACGGTAATTGGAACTTCCAAAGTTCTGAAAAGTAATTCGTTGATCCATATAAACAGGCGACGTTTTCAAAATATGTCTGATTATCTGAAGTTCGGTTTTGTTCCCTGCATACTTCTCTACATCCGATTTATAGGTGCTCCAAATACTATTGTAAACAGCAGGAATTCTTGACAAATTTCCATCCACATAAAATCGTTTTACAACTTCCGGCATCCCACCTATAATGCAATATTGATGAAAACGTTCCATTAGCAGATTATGCGCAATAGCTGAAACAGGAACCTTGTTAAATTCCTCAATTAATTGTTCATTGTTTTCTGCACAAAGAAATTCATGAAAATTAAATGGATGCATGTACAAATATTCGATGCGACCGACCGGAAACTGCTTGACTTCTCCTAACGCGAATTCCAAAAGTGAGCCTGCAGCAATAACATGAATATGAGGTAATTCTTCATAAAAATAGCGCAACAGCTGAATGACTTTTGGTCTTTCCTGAATTTCATCTATAAAAAGCAAAATTTGTTTGTTTTCGTTGCGTTTTACCTGATGCGTTAAAGCAATTGAATCGAAAATATTTTTTACCGATTCTTGATTTTCGAAATAATTCGCATCCTTTTCACGCTCCAAATTCAATTCAATATAATAATCAAACGATTGACCAAACTTGCGCACGATGGTGCTTTTTCCAATTTGCCTTGCTCCTCGCAATATCAATGGTTTTCTATCCTGCTTTTCTTTCCAAAATTTTAGATCCTTTTCAATTTCCCTCTTGTATTCTTTCATTTAGAGTCATTTAAGAGTACAAATATAAATATAATTGTAACATAATAAGGGGTGTTTTTGTCATTTTTTGTATAATAATAAGGGGTGTTTTTGTCATTTTTTGTATAATAATAAGGGGTTTTTTTGCTGTTTTTTGTATAATAATAAGGGGTGATTACAAAGAAATCGTGAATTCTATTCAAAAACTTAATTATTTGTTTTCCTTGAACTTGACCAAAAGCGGAAGAGGTTCTTATATTTGTATCGATGTTTAATTTAGCAAACCTTATCACCGGTTCCAACATGCTATGCGGCTTCATTGCTATTATTTTAGCTCTAGCCGGCAGAATTGATTTAGCGCCCTTGTTTATATTTCTGGGTGCGATTTTAGACTTTTTCGATGGTTTTGTTGCGCGAAAAATTGGCGTTTCAGGAGCCATGGGCAAACAACTTGATTCACTTGCCGATGTCATTACTTTCGGTGTTGCGCCAGGAGTAATTACGTTAGTAATGATTGTTTTGGGTGTTGATAACAGCTCCTTGTTTCCTACAGGTGATGCAGCTCGCGTTTATCAAAATGATTTAACATACTACACCTATTTTCAAGTTTCGGCCTGGATGCAGGCGCTTGTTTATGAAGTACCTAACAATTTTGATGCTTCGATAAAATTTCTTCCATTTATCGCGATGATTATTCCCTTTCTGTCTATGTTTCGATTGGCTAAATTTAATATCGACGAACGTCAAACTGATCGTTTTCATGGGCTCCCTACCCCATTGAATACCATGTTTTTCATGTTTTTTCCACTTTACTTCTCTTTAAATATTGATAATTGGGCGCATCAGGGTAAATTCATTCATTGGATATTCGATTGTTACACCATTGCAGGAATCGCAGTTATTATGTCGTTTTTAATGATTACCGACATCCCTTTAATTGCCTTGAAGTTTAAAAATTTTAGTTGGAAAGACAATAAATTCAGGTATTTACTTGTCGGAAAGTCGTTGATAATTATTCTAATTTTTCAATTATGGGCGATTCCAATTATTGTAATTTTGTATCTGATTTTGTCAATAATTGATAATTACACAACTAAGAAGTATGAAATTCAAAGCTGAAATTGATGTGATGCCACACGATGCGTTGCTAGATCCACAAGGAAAAGCCGTTACAAATTCTATGAAAAATGTAGGATTGCCGGAAATTGAAGGTGTTCGAATTGGTAAACACATCCGCCTTTTCGTTGAGGCAGATTCACTGGAGAGCGCAAACAGCAAAGTTGACGAAGCGTGTAAAAAAATGTTAGCGAATCAAATCATGGAAAGCTACAGTTTTTCCGTTGCTCAGGTTTAGAATTACCAATAAAATTTTCTGAGTTCTTCTTTCAACTCAATTCTGGACTATTAAAGTTTTTATTGTCACTTAATATCATTTTTACGTTTCCGTTTACAAGTCTTTTTCTTTGTAACAAGATTTCTCTAACGATTTTAAGTTCGCAATGATTGAACTTAAATGAAAACGATTCAATTCATAGTGCAGAATAAAAAATGAACTCCAAATATTAAGAATGTTAATGTTCCGGTAAAATAAAATCTCGAAAACTATCTCGATCGATGATTGTACCCAATGCATTGTATTCCCTGAGAAAAACACCTGGAATTTTATCCTTTGGCCTTCTCTTCCATTTAAATTCAAATGCACTAATTTGTCCATTTCGCTCTTCAATAAAATCAATTTCTTGTTTTTGAACGGTTCGCCAAAAATAATTATTGGTGTATTGTAGATGATAATTTTGAAGTTTAATTCGCTCTGAAATCAGAAAGTTTTCCCAAAGCGCAACTTTATCTGCTCGTAATTCAAGCGGATTCAAATTGTTGATAATCATATTCCGAACTCCGTTATCGTAAAAGTAAATTTTTCGGTTGTGTTTAATTTCGTTTCGTTGATTTCGACTAAAACTATTCAATTTAAAAACAATGAATAATTTCTCCAATAAATCGATATATTTAGCAATGGTAAACTTGTCTACTTCCAATAATTTTGAGAGTTCATTATAAGAAACCTCACTTCCCAATTGAAGTGCAAGAGCTTTGAGTAATTTCACAAGTAAATCAGGCTTTTTTATTCCCGAAATAGATAAGATATCTTTGTATAAATAACTTGATGTCAATTGCTTGAGAATTTCACGCGCATCGTGTCTTTGATTAATCACATCCGGATACATCCCATAAACCAATCGCTCCTCCAATTGAGAATCAGATTCTAGATATCCAACATTTTTTTTGAAATTCCTCCCAACTAATTGGAAACATCAAGTATTCAAATTTACGCCCAGTTAATGGTTCCTGCATGCGGTCATTGATTTCCAAAGCTGATGACCCGCTAATAAAAAGTTGAACATCCTTGAACTGATCGATAATAAGCTTCGCAACGATTCCAATTCCCTCAATTCGTTGGGCTTCATCGATAAAAACAAATTTATGATCTCCTAAAATTGCCTTTAATTTGGTCGTCCCTGCATTCTCCAATAGTTCGCGAACATCAGAATCATCCCCATTAAGAAAGAGAAAATCTCTTTGGCTTAAAAAGTCATTTACCAATGTTGTCTTACCAACTTGTCGTGGCCCTAGCAAAATAATAGCTTTTCCTTTATTTAATCCATTTTCTATGGTATTATTTAAAATTCTTCCAATCATAATCACCAATTATTATATATTTTTAGTGATTATATTCACCAATAATCATGTTTTTTCAGTGAATTTAATCTCCACATCCTCTGTTTTCTTAGAAATTAATAGAATTTTTGAAAATACTCATACGCCTTCAACATCCGCGAACCATACCACGAAAACATTTCGCCATCAACAAGCATTATTTTAGAGTTGGGAAAAAACTTTTGATACTTTTCAATGTACTGATCGGTGAACGGAAAAGGTTCTGAACTCAGGAATATTAGATCTGGATTTGGCTTTGGTAAATCACTTAAGTTAGGATACCGATTTAAATCACACGCATTGAAAAATCCGATTTTTTCAATCATTGAATCGATGAATGTATTCTTTCCAACAACAAAAGAAGGTTCATCCCAAATAAAATACAAAACGCTTCTACCCTTCCCTATTGATGAGATTTCTTTAAATCTTTGAGTTATTTCGGCAGACAATTTTATTGCTTCAAATTCTTTTCCACAAATCAGTCCCACTTGTTCAATCATTTCTAATGCTTGATCAAATGTATCGATATCACTCATCCAAACAGAGAATCCGTTTTGTTCCAATTTATCGATATCCTCTTTGGTATTCTCCTCTTTATTTCCGATAATCAAATCAGGTTTCAGAGAGATGATTTGATCGATTTTCAATTGCTTGGTTCCGCCGATTCTCGTTTTGGATTTAAACCAAGTCTCAGGATGAATACAAAATTTAGTGATTCCCACAACTTCATTTTCCAAACCAAAATAATGCAGCAACTCAGTTTGCGATGGCACCAACGAAACAATAAGTTTTGGAAAAATTGGGACTTCAACACTTCGTCCCATTTGGTCGACGAAGATGCGCTTTTCCATTAAGACATTGCTGAAATGACGTCGTATCTCGAAACGATATGAAATTTACCATTTGCCAATTCGACCAAAACCGCAGGAGTTTGTTTATTAATTAATTTGCAAACATCCTCAATCGGTGTGGTTGTTTTAACGATCGGAAATGCCGGATTCATAATGGAAGAAATTGGCGCGTCTCGCAAATGCGGCTCATCAACTAACAACTGATAAACGTGGCTATCATCAATCGAACCAACGAACTTACCATCTTTCATTACGGGAATCTGGGAAATCCCGAAGTTGCGCATTTTCGCAATAGCGTGAGAAACAAGTTCTTCAGCGTAAAGTGAAACCAAAGGCTTATCGGCATGTTTTAAAACTAAATCGCCAGCAGTAATAATTTTTTCTTCTAAAAATCCACGTTCCTTCATCCATTCATCATTGAAAATTTTACCAACATAGCGACTTCCATGATCGTGAAAAAGAACAACAACCACATCCTCAGGTGTCAATTGATTTTTTAATTGAATAACGCCTTTTATGGCAGCTCCAGCAGAGTTTCCAACAAAAATTCCTTCCTCGCGAGCTAACCTTCTCGTATAAACAGCCGCGTCTTTATCCGTTACTTTTTCAAATAAATCGATAACGTCAAAATCCACATTCGCCGGTAATATATCTTCTCCAATTCCTTCAGTGATGTATGGATAAATCTCATTTTCATCAAAAATTCCGGTTTCCTTGTATTTCTTGAATACTGAACCGTAAGTATCTATTCCCCAAACTTTGATAGTTGGATTTTTTTCCTTCAAATATTTACCTACTCCTGAAATAGTTCCACCCGTTCCAACGCCAACAACAAAATGCGTCACTTTTCCATCAGTTTGTTCCCAAATCTCAGGTCCTGTTTGTTCGAAGTGCGCTTGGCGATTCGAAAGATTATCATATTGATTTACATACCACGAATTTGGAATTTCAGTTGCCAATCTGCGTGAAACGGAATAATAAGAGCGTGGATCAGTAGGTTCCACAGCCGTTGGACAAACAACAACCTCAGCTCCAACAGCACGAAGAATATCCATTTTTTCCTTGGATTGCTTATCGTTTAACACACAAATTAACTTATAACCTTTGATGATACAGGCCAAGGCTAATCCCATTCCTGTATTCCCAGAAGTTCCTTCGATTACCGTTCCACCTGGCTTCAATAATCCTGCTTTTTCAGCATCCTCAATCATTTTTACCGCCATTCGATCCTTCACGGAATTTCCTGGATTTGTGGTTTCTACTTTCGCGTATACCTGCGACGGAACATCTGAAGCTAACTTGTTGATTTTAACTAAAGGAGTATTTCCAATCGTTTCAAGGATGTTGTTGTAAACTTTCATTAAAATAAGTTTCAGCAAAGATACTTAATCGAAACTTGTTGGTATAAGAAAAAATTTGAAATTATTCCTTTAAAATACCTATTATTGCAATCATATTTCATTATGAAAGCATACTTTATCGCTTTCTTTTTCATCTCTGTTTTAAAATTCATCAGTCTTGCTTGTGACTGTAAGCCAGCGACTTCAATTGAAAAATCGCTCGAAAATTCAAGATTAGTAGTTCACGTAAAAATCTTGTCAAAAGAATTCATAACCTATTCGGAAACATTGTTGCCACAGTGGGCAGATTCACTTGCGAAATGGTCAAAGGATAAAGGCCAACTCTTAGATTTATCCACAATTACTCCTAACGTAATTCGTATTAGAGTGCTTGTTTTGAAAGCATATAAAAACCAAACTCATCTAGATACCTTGACCATTTTTTCTCCTAGAAATTCTTCAAGTTGCGGAATCAACACCTTTGAAATTGGAAAGAAATTTCTCCTATTCGATGGCAATGATTTATTTAAATTTTCGGTATTTACAACCCATCTTAATGAAAATGTTCAACTAAACAACACCTTTTGGACTCATCAATGCACCAGAACTGTGGAAGCCAACCAACCAGACTTGGATTCGTTGGATTTGATTACATCGCCAATTCGCATTTTGAATCCAAAAACTAAAAAGTGTGACTACTATCTTGATTCTTTGTCAAGCGAACGAATTTATACAAATGCAGATATTTTACCACAATTTAAATCAGGACTAATCGATTTAATGGATTATTATAAATCAAGCTTAACTTTTCCTCCGCTAATAAACAACCTTGCCGATACAATTTTCAATACCCAAGTTTCATTCATAATCAATCCCAACGGTAGGATTTCACGAATTCAATTTGTAAAGTCGGAAATCAAATCGTATGAAAAAGACCTTATACTATTCATAAAAAAAATGCCCCCATGGAAGCCAGGGAAATGCGGGGATAATTTTATTTCTTTTGAGGTTGTTCTTAATTTTCGTTTTGAATCCAAACGAGAAGATTAAACCTTTTTTCTTATCTGAACGTGTAGACTGTAAACTAAATTTTCAAAATTTATTTCGTCAGATAATAGCGAAAAGAATTTAGAGAATCGATTGTTTGAAATTGACAAAAATTAAATTTTATTAACTTGAAAATTAGCGCAATTTTCATGTTATCAATTTAACTTAGACAAACGTAATAACAAATATTTTTTCTAATGAGTCTAAAAACTATTTTTCAATTTTTATTTGCAGTCATTTTATTCACATCGTGTAACGAATTCAGAAACGAGGTTGATAACCAACTTAATGAAGTTAAAAATAAAACAAATTATTTGGACTCAACAGTTAAAGACAAGATTGATAAAGCGACAGATATTGATACGCTTATCAAAAAAGAATCTGAAAATATGAAAAACCTGGAGAGATTAACAAATTAACTCAATTCACTAGTATTAATTAGGGTCTGCTGAAAAACTAAAAATCCTTGTCAGATAAAGGAT
>JBIIVA010000123.1:0-7658 GCA_044339705.1 Crocinitomicaceae bacterium | reverse complement strand
CAGGTTTTCATCCTGGAAACAGGAGTTCGATTCTCCTATGGGCTGCCAGAAATGGCCCATTCGTCTAGTGGTTAGGACGCCAGGTTTTCATCCTGGAAACAGGAGTTCGATTCTCCTATGGGCTGCAAGATTTTAGTAATTAATTTAATTTTAAAATGGCAAACCATAAATCATCTATTAAGCGCATTCGTTCGAACGAGTCGAAAAGAGTATTGAATAAATACCAACATAAAACAACTCGTAATGCAGCGAGAAAATTGCGAGAATTGAAGGATCGTAAAGAAGCTGAAACGCTTTTACCAAAAGTGGTTGCTATGTTGGATAAATTAGCGAAGAGAAATATTATTCACAAAAACAAAGCCGCTAACTTGAAATCAGGTTTGCAGGTACATGTGAACAAACTTTAATATTGAAATAGAATTTGATTGAAAGGGGCTTTTGCCCCTTTTTTTGTTAAGTTTGCTATGCATGTTTCGTCTACTTGGGCTTATTTTAGTAGTTCTAATAAATCGAGTTGTGGTCGGTCAAATAAACCTGTTTGATTACGATACCTTAAAATATAATCATGTAATACTTGGTAGTTTAGATACCATTGATCAAGCGTCAAGACCACTTTCGTCATCATTTCTTTTTCCTAATGAATCTGTAAATACTTATTGGATTCAACCTAATCAGTTATTTCATCAAGGAAACTCGATTTATTCAATTTCTCATACTACAAGTGAGAAATTAAAGTTTTCAGCTTTACCTCATATTGGGTTTGGTTATTCGTTCGGTGCTCAGGCAACTCAAAAATTAGATTTTGAATTCCATCAGGCTTTCAAACAAGGCTTTTTAATTAATGCTTTGATGCACAATTTTAAAACAGATGGGTTTTTTAGAAATACCAATGCCCAGAATAGTCAGTATGAATTAGATTTGGCTAGAAATGGAAAAGTTCATTCGTTTCAACTGAAAGTTAGATCAATCAAAGTTCAACGAAATTGGAGTGGAGGTATTCAAAATGATTCCTTACTGGAAACACTTTCTACCAAATTAATACCAGTTTTAAAAGAAAATGCTCAATCCATAAATAAAAATTTGATTATTGAGTTGACCAATAAATTTTTAATACTGAAAGATTCGAGTAATTTATTCGGAATTTCAACTACCAACGAATACCGTCTTTTCAAGCGATTTTATACTGAAAGAGATTCCATATCATCGCTCTATTCAATAATTAATTTGGATAGTTTAAAAACGAATGATTCACTTTTACAACATTCTTCTATAAACCATGTCGGACTGTTTTTCAAATCAAACAGATTGAATTTGGAAGGTGGAATTAATTCATCTTATTGGAAATATAGTTCGTTTGGTTATCAAAATGACACATTAGAAGTTGGACTATACAGCCAAGTAAAACTGCGATTAGGTGATTTTTCCCTAGATCAAAAAGGGAATTATAATTTGTCTGGCGCGGCAAATGGTTTTCAGAATCTAATACAATTAGATGGAAAACTCGCTAATTTCAAATTGAGCGTTGTTCATAAAATAACGAATGAACTTCCATTAGTTTTCCAAAGGTTCTTTTATTCAAACAATGTAGCCTATAAAACTATAAATTTAGAAAAGCAATTGTTTCAAAACTTCACCTTGAAATTAGGTCGTAATTTTCAGAAGCAAAATTTTCAATTCACATACGAATTAGGTCAATTCAATAAAATTTATCAATTTGATTCTCAGCAGTTAATTTGGCGAAATGATTTGAATTCATCAAATGGAATTTACAATCAATTTTCTCTGAAATCTCATATTAACTGGAATTGGTTTAATCTTCACTTGAAGTATCAATATACAGCAATTGATGAAACGAAACGTTTTGTGCCTCCACACGCATTTGATACACGATTGTTTGCTAGTGGAGGGATATTTAAGGCTAAGAAATTGAAAGCTGCGGTGGGAATGGACTTCATCATTACTTCTTCTTATCGTAGATTAAATTTTATCCCTCAGATGACTATTTTTGATTTGGAGAATTCTTCTTTCAACTCTATTTCAAATGGGTTTATGAATTTAGCTGCCTTTGCTTCATTTGAAGTAGAAGCCTTTCGACTTTTTATTCGACTTGATAACATTGCTTACTTTTGGCAAGATAGACAAATTGAGATTGTAAATGGATATGCGTTTCCTTCAGCGCAATTCAAAGTCGGAATTACCTGGGACTTTTGGAACTAATAACTCAATAAAACTGAAATGAATCATATACTTAACATTGACTTATTTGAAGCGGTAATTTTCGATATGGACGGTGTTCTAATTGATTCTGAACCACTTTGGAAAATTGCAATGGAAGAGGTATTCACATCGTTAGGGTCCAAACTTACCAAAGCAGATTTTCAGAAAACGGTTGGGTTACGCATTGACGAGGTAATTCATTTTTGGAATGTCACGGAGAAGTGGGGAGTCATTGATGAATCAAAAGTTGCAGAGGATATCATTTCAAAAATGGAAGTTTTGATTAGAAACAATCCATTTCCACTCGAAGGAGTTATTGAAACCTTACAATTTTTAAAATCAAAGGATCTTAAAATTGGATTGGCGACATCTTCTTCTAAAAGGCTGATTAATTCAGTTTTAGATGCACTAAATATTCAAAATATATTTGATTTCACATCTTCCGCTGAAGATGAATCCCATGGAAAACCACATCCGGCTGTCTATTTGAGCGTTGCTAAAGCTTTAAATGTTTCCCCTACTAAATGTTTGGTAATTGAAGATTCGTTCAACGGAGTAATTTCAGGTCTTGCAGCTCGTATGAAAGTTGTTTGTATTCCAGAGAAAACACACTTTCCGAATCCTAAATTGGAATTAGCAGATTTTAAATTCGAAACAATGCATCAATTACTAGAAAGTTTCAAGGATTAGTCTATTAAAATGGTCTGAAATTTGGTTATTTTTGAATTTATGAAATTTTTAAGTCTGTTTTTATTGGCATTAACATACAATGTAATATCACAGGGAGTGCTTCCAATGAAAGATTTCAATAATTTCTTTGTTTCTTTTCAAGACGGTTTTTTTCAGACAATTGAACTTCAGCCAATTATCGATTATAAAGCTGGAGACGAATTAGCTGCCTATGTTGATACTCGAGGGAATTTACGTTTATACGATGGGAAAAGTAGAAAGGATGTAACGAATCTTACAACAGAATATCAAGTTTCAGATCATTTGATGGGATTTTATATATCAGGTTCATTGAGAGCCTATTCGCAAGGTAAATTTATTCGATTAACTAATTTCGCACGAGGTTTTTCGGTCAAAGATAGTATCATTGTTTATGAAGATACTCAATATAAATCTTTAAACGTGTTATACCGAGGTAATTCAACCCAACTTACCGTTTTTTCTGAATTAGATTTTTTGAAGCTTCCAAATTACATTGGTGAGAATATCGTGATTTATCGTGATAATGCTTTAAATACTTTTGCATTTTGGCGAGGAAATACCTACGAAATTGGGAATTTTAATGAGGAGAATATCAATTACAATATAGGTACGGATGTATTTTGTTTTAACGATCCGTTTAATCAATCCTTTGTTGTATTCGAAGATGGGAAGTTTATAGATGTAGAAAATTTACATGTTAAGAAATACAAGAGTGGAAGGGGGTTTATTGTGTACGAGGACATCAATGGTAATCTTATTCATTTTGCTGATGGTGAAAAAACACAATTATCCAATTTCTCTGCTTCTTTCTGGGATGTAAAAGATGACATGGTGGTTTGGTCGGAAAACAGCTACGTATTTGCCTTTACCAATGGAAAGAAAGTTCAGGTTGCTAATTTTATACCGGAAAGTTATTTGATAAAAAATAACATTTTTGCCTTTAAAAATATTTACGGGGGAGTTAGTGCCCTTATAGATGGAAAAGTTGAAGAAATAACAAATAATGTCGATTCAGAGTTTGAAATATTTGGAAATAACGTATTAGTAAAATTGTTTAACAAAACAAATATTGTTTTCAGTGAAGGAAAAAAATATTCTAACTAGGATTTTTATTTTTTTCGTTTTTGTCAACCTGACAAACGCTATTTTTTCGCAAGTTCCTGCATTTGACCAATTAGAGCAGCTATTTTATCAAAAACATTATAAAATCGTATATCGAAAGGCAAATCGATTGATGAATAAACCAGAATATGATTACTCGAAAATGCCACTTTATTATCGTTCGATTAGTGCGCTCCAATTAGCGTCAAATCCGATTTGGTTGACAAGAAATGAGGCAGAATTTGAGCAAGCAATTTCGGATTTACTTGAACTTAAAAAGTCGGAGCAAGGAATTCAAATTTTTGAGGCTCATATTGTTGAATTATCAACGTTGAGGGCAGATCTTGATAGTTGGCTATCAGATATTAAAAGGCAAGGCAATGATAAAGGATTTGCTACTTATTCTGAGTCTTTCTCCAGAGTGTTTTCAGGGTTGAATCTCAGGGAAGTTTACTACACAATTCATGAATCTATTCCTGATGTTAAGAATCCTGTTCTTGCCTCAAGATTTGAGATTATAAAATATGCTGAAAAGCAAATTGGTGTGCCTTATGTTACTGCAGGAGAAAGCCCAAGTGGTTTTGATTGCAGTGGTTTTACAAGTTACGTTCTTGCAGCATCCGGAAAGATAATACCAAGGAGAGCAAAAGATCAATATGCAGCATCAATAAAAGTCAGTGCGAGTGCAGCAAAAATGGGAGATTTGGTATTTTTTTCTAATGGAGGAGATGTTTCTCATGTTGGCATGCTAATAACTGAACCCGGAAAGCCGAAAAAGATGATTCATGCAAGTTCGTCGAAAGGTATATCAATCGTAGAAATTGAAAATTCCGAATATTGGATAAAAAGATTGGTAGGTTACGGTACTTTCATTGCAGACTGATTAATCCCTAAATTTGATTGAATTGTTTTTAGAAAATAAAAGGAATAGAATCGATATCAGAACTATAGCCATTATGAGATAATTCAAACATTTATAGCTGTATAAAAACTTAATAAAAGTTAATACGAATAGCGTAAGACAAAAAATACGGCCCCAAAAAAATACTCGTGGAATTTTTCTAGAAAATAAATCCAAAAGAATCATGCAAAAAACAATTACAAGCGAAAAAAATAGCCATTGCCAGTTCGATCTAAGAATTTCAGGTTGAGAAAGCAAGAATGAACTAATTAATAATTGAAAAAAAGCAATAACTAGAATGGATATCTTTATGTATTTGATTTGAATGTTTACGATCAAAGCGAAAAGAAGACAGAGTAATGAACTACCAAAAACAATTGATAAGTTGAGCCAAGGAAAGAGATGCCAGGTTGAGACTTGATACAATGAAAAGGCAAGAATAAAAGTGAAAATGATTGCTTTAAGAACTAAAATTTGATTGATGCCTAATCGTTTACTTGCCAAAATTGTATTATTATATCAATGACAAAAATAAGTTTTAAAAATCAACTTAAACAAAAAAGGTGGACATTCAATCCACCTTTTATTGAAAAAAATAAATTATGATCAAAGTTTCGTCAATCTTTTAACTGAATGCAGTTTTCCTTTGCTTACTTCCAGAAAATAAACTCCGGGAGCATTTTTACTAAGATCTATTTGATTCCCATTTATTGTCGTAACTGTTTTACCGAATGCGTCTAATAATTTTGCAGTTGAACCAATTGGAAGTTCAATGTTAAAAATGTCAGAACTAGGATTCGGATAAATTTTTACTGCGCTCGATAATCCAAATTCGTTAATACCTACATTTTGCGTTGGTAACTCTCGAGATAAAACAATGGTATTTGGGTTATTGAAGAATGAGTTGTCAACTTCGTAAATCACAAAAATAGGAAGCGGACTCGTTGCATAGTTGTAATATTCATAAACATCTCTGTAGAGCACAACCGGTGCATTGATTATAGTTCCACCCAAGTTGATATTAACATAGGAGTTTATTGTGTCTAAAAATCTGTATCGAAATGTATTTGGGTAATCGATTGCACCTAATTTCAAAGTCCCAACTCCATCAATGGTTGAAAAGCAATTTCCGATTGCGAAAGTATCGACAGCCGCAGTCGGATTGTCACTAAATATTCGGCCTGACATTTGTGATGAGGAATTACTTCCAAGATTAAAAGGGTAGGTATTCAATAATTGAGGAACGGTATCCCAAAATGTAAATACATCCCCCAATGACGGCTCTGTAAATTTAAAACCTTGAGAAATTCTATCCGTGGATGTAGTTGAATAATAGGTAACTATCTGATTATTGATTGAGAATTTCTTTGTAGCACCTGGAAATAATGAATCAACCGTCGAATTATCAGGTATGGAAATACTTAAAGTTCGGGATTCAGCTGTTCCATCTCCGTCGGTATCCACTCCAAGAATATTTGAATAGTCCCAAGTTACGCCTGTTCCAACAATATTTTCATAGCGAATCGCATTAGAGTCGCACAAATAGAGACTGCTCGAAGTACCAATAGTAGGGTCAGTTGATTCAGTCATTTGGCCAAAACTAAATAAGGGAATGAATGAACTTAAGAGAATGATTTTTTTCATTTTATTACAATTTATCTTTTGATTAGTTTACTCGTTTTCACTTGGCCTGTTTTTTGGTCTAACGTTTGAATTAAATAGGTGCCAGCATTAAATTTGTCAGTGTTCATCTGATAAGTATCACCAACGAATTCAGTATTAAATATCAAATTGCCAACAATGTCATACAACCTAACCTCATAATTTGATGTTTTAGTTAAACTGATTGTTGTTACACCGTTAGTAGGATTCGGAAAAACCAGTATTTCATTTGTTGTTTTCAAATCAGTATTGTTATTATTCGAAGAAGCAATTGACTGATTTAATACGGGAAGCTTGATTTTTGAGGGATATTCAGGAGCAAATGCAACACGCTGAATTGCTACCCTTGGAGCCATTTCTTGACCTTCAAAAACATATGTTTGTCCATCACCTGGCCTTCTTCTAAAGAACTCATTAGGCATGATTGGTAAGTTCGGATTTGATTGGTATTTTGAATAATTGGAACTTGAAATCAAGATTTTCATTTTATGTTCTTTACCAAATGTATAGGCCACAGGTAACATGTTGAATACATATTCATAGATTTCTCCAATATTGATGTTATCAAAAACAGCATTATCGTCTTCTTGTCCCATGGCAACTGAACGGGCATAGTGTCTGCCGCGAGCATTAACACAACCCTCGTTTACAAATAATTGTCTTCCATCAGGGTATACGTCAACTATTCTAATGTGGAAATCTGTATCGGTAGGACCTTCAGTAACACCTGCTGGGTTAGACTTAGCATAAAGAGTTACTTGAGGAAATCCTGCGAATGATAGAGTATCTGTCAAAACATCCGTTTCAAACTGTAAAACACCAGGTCTATCTAACGTATGCTCTGACCATTCTACTAGGTTGAACTGTCCTTGACTGTCGCGAAGTCCATCAGGAGTTTTTACAATCATATTTGCTCCACCAATGGATAAAATTGGATCATCCGGATTATGAAGATACATCAGAGTTCCTTCGTTTGTTGTTGGTGGAGTTAAATTGATGTCTCCATTTTTGTGAAAGTAAAATTCAGTAGGTGTTACTCCTTCCTCTAATGGGAATGAATTCGCTG
>JBIIVA010000122.1:0-7754 GCA_044339705.1 Crocinitomicaceae bacterium | reverse complement strand
AAAGATTTATTCATTTTTGATCGTAGTAGAAATCAGATTCGGTTATTTGTTCATAGCGTTACCAATGGTAATCATTTTTATCAGTTAGATCCGGTAGCATCTAATAAGTTTCCGTCCGATCTGAGATATCGAGCAACTTGCATGGACTATAATTTGGACGGAAAAAATGACATTTTTACATATGGCATTGGGGGATTAAAGGTGTATAAAAATGTTGGAAATGCCTCAAATGGTTTACAATGGGAGTTGGCAAGTGAGTTACTTTATTCCAATAACTGGGGAACATTGATGAATCTGTATGTGAGCTCCGGGGACATACCTGCAATAGTTGATGTTGAAAATGATGGTGATCTAGATGTTCTTACATTCCACATTGGTGGCGCTTATTTGCAATACCACCAAAACCAAAGTCAGGAACTTTACGGTCATTCGGATTCACTTATTTTTGAACTGAAAAATGAATGTTGGGGTGGATTTAGTGAAGATGTTAATACAAACTTAGTACTCTTAAATGACGCAAGTTCGACTTGTAACACAGGAAATGTTCCGAATCCTTTGAGAATTACAAATGCTAACGAAAAAGGTCATGCAGGTTCAACCGTAACGGCCTTTGATTATGATGGTTCTGGTGTCAAAGATTTGCTAATTGGTGATGTTGCTTATCCATCTTTGAATTTATTAATTAATGGAGGAAACACCCCAAATTCGAATTCAAAAATTGTTTCTCAGGATGTATCATTTCCATCCAATTCAACTCCTGTAAATGTTCAGCTTTTTCCGGCGGCTTTTATTCTTGATGTTGATTTCGATGGAATAAATGACTTAATTGTTACACCGAATGCTAAGAATGTATCGGAAAATGAACGTAGTTGTTTGAAATATAGAAATTCGGGATCTAATAGTTCATTTAATTTTATTTATGAGACATCAGCCTTTTTACAAGAGGACATGATAGAACATGGAACAGGATCCATTCCAGTTTTAATTGATTTAACAGGAGATGGGTTGTTGGATTTAATTGTAAGTAATTTTTATTCTTACAAACCTACCTTATCAAAAGAATCTAAAATGACATTTTACAAGAATACTGGTTCTTCATCCAATCCAATTTTTACTTTTATCGATGATGACTTTATGAATTTAAGCCAAGAGAATTACGGCCTTCGCATGGTTCCAACCTTTGGAGATTTGGACGGAGATAACAAAATTGATTTGATTGTGGGTTTGGAAAATGGAACACTTGCTTATTATAAAAACAATGGAAGTAGTGCAATTCCAAATTACAACTCAGCAATTACCAATTTAACCGATGCGAACGGAAATATAATATCCGTTGGTCAGTACGCTGCACCCCAGTTATTTGATTTAAATAGAGACAATCGATTGGATTTGATTATTGGAGAAAAGACAGGGAAATTATTCTATTATGAAAATATTGGTACGAGCAGTACACCGATTTTTCAGCTTTCAAATAATCAACTAGGAGGGATTGATGTTATAACTTCTTCTCCTGACGGATATCCGATACCGCATTTTTTTAGAAATAATGATAGTACCTTTTTAATGATTGGAACAGGGGAAGGGGAGCTTCATTTTTATGATTCAATAAATTTTAATTTATCTGGTTTATTTAATCAAGTTTCAGGAAATTTTTTAGGATTAAAATCGATTGTTGGATCTTATTCGGCTGTTGCTATAGCTGATTTGGATAGTGATGATAATTTGGATTTAATACTAGGGCAAGACCTGGGGGGATTATTTCGATTGGAACATGATGCCACGAGTAATCTAAATGTTTCTGAACACGAAAATGATCTAGAAATAAATATTTATCCTAATCCTAATAATGGAATTTTTACTATTAAATCGAGTCATTATCCAATAAAACTTGAGATTATAAGTTTAGACGGAAAGTTACTATTTCCAATTTCAATTTTTAGCAATTCGACAGATGTAGATATAAAAAACTTATCTTCTGGTGTTTATTTTTTAAAATATGAAAATTCCAATAAAGCCTATCGTGTGATTAAAAATTAATTATTTTACGAAAAAAGTAAACATTTCCTCGTTGTTTAATTTTCCTTTCAAGGAATCTCCGATAGCCACAGGGCCTACACCTGAGGGAGTTCCTGTGAAAATTAAATCACCAGTTTTTAAGGTGATGTATTTGGAAATATGAGCGATTATTTGATCGATTGAAAAAATCATATCTCGCGTAAAACCATGTTGTTTTAGAACATCATTTTGGTAAAAATAAAATTCGCTCGAATTGAAATTAATATCTGATAGCTTAATCCACTTTGATGAAATTGGGGCACTATTATCAAATCCTTTCGCTTTCTCCCATGGAAGACCTTTTTCCTTACATTTTTGTTGTAAATCTCGAGCGGTAAAATCTATTCCCAAGGTGATTTCAGAATAGTATTTCGTTGCAAAATTAAGATCTATATTTTTCCCGACTTTGTCTATTTTGACAACTATTTCACATTCGTAATGCAGGTCATTTGTGAATTTCGGGTAATAAAAATCTTGTTCTTTTAACAATGCGGTATCAGGCTTCAAGAAAAATAAGGGCTCTTCGGGGAGATCATTATTTAGTTCTTTTGCATGCTCAGCATAATTTCTTCCTATGCAAATGATTTTCATTTGGAGTTAAATTTATGTTTTAGTTCATTTAATTTTTCTTTCATCGATACTTCGTTATAAGATTGATCTTTAATGCGTTGCATCTCGTTCTTTAGGCATTTTTTAGTGTAAAGGGGAAAATCGGCATCTAGCATCCAACCATAGTAACCTGGTTCAATTTTCATAACTTCAGCGATCGTTTTACCGTTGTGCTTTCCAAAATTATAAATAACCTCCCCTTTTTTATTTTTTGCCAATCGACCGGCCAAGTCAACTAATTCAAATTCCCCGGCTCTGGAGAATTCAGAAAGAAATGTAACGTCATTTTTGAGTTGTGAATAACGATCCATTTGTGCCAGAAATACATCTAGCGTTGCTCTAGTATCGCACATGGCGTCATGAGCGTTTTCAATTTTTTTGTCACAATAGAACTGATATGCTGCCGCCAAGGTTCTTTGTTCCATTTTGTGAAAAATGTTCTGAACATCAATGAATCGACGATTTGCAATATCGAAATTATATTCAGCACGAAGAAATTCCTCCGCTAACACCGGAATATCAAACTTGTTGGAATTATAACCTGCTAAATCTGAATCACCGATAAAAGCAGCAATTTCTTCCGCTTTATCTCGAAAGCTTGGGCAATTAATTACCATTTCGTTGGATATACCATGAATTGCGACAATTTCATCAGGGATTGATACTTGAGGATTAATTAGTTGGTTATATTCTTCCTTCAATCCACTTGGATGAAGCTTAATTATGGCAATTTGAACGATTCTATCCTTTGTTACTTGTGTACCGGTTGTTTCCAAATCAAACACACACAAAGGAATGGTAAGATTTAATTTCATTCGAGATTAGTTGGTTTTATGGTAATTATTGATACGTATGAATTTCGTAATGACCTATCCGACATTGAATTAAAAAGCCCAACTTGTGATTGGGCTTTATGCATTATTCCTTGATAATAAATTCAGTACGTCTATTTTCTTGATGTTCGGCTTCTGTACATTTTACGCGATCCTTACATTTGTTTTTAAGTCTACTTTCACCATAACCTTTGTATGTAATTCTGGATGGATTAGAGATTCTAGAGGCAATGTATCCAGCTGCAGACTTAGCTCTTTGATCTGATAAATATTGATTGTAATTATCAAAACCTCTTGCATCCGTATGCGAACCTAATTCAATTTTGATATCAGGATTTTGATTCATGACATCTACTATTTTGTTGAGTATCACGATTGCATCCGGACGTAAGTCGAATTTATCGAAGTTATATAAGATTAAGAAAGGTCCCAAATCGGTTCCCGGTGTCTTTTTGTCTAATAAAAACGATTTTTTAATTAATGTATCCATAGCTAATCCTTCTTTTATTTCGAAAGATTGAGCTAAATAACCTTCAGCTGTTATGTTCACTTTGTAAATAAGTGAGTCTCCATATGTTTTACCTTTCGCAATGTTAGATCTAAAAACACCATCAAAATTGGTTGCATTTGCTTCAACGGTGTTTGAAACAGCGACAATTTCAACTTTGGCATTTTGAATCGGTTTGCCATTCGATTTCTCGGCCACTAATCCTTCGAATTGATATTCATAAATAGGAAGTATCGTTTGATTATCTTCATCTAATATAACCTTCGTCTTAACCTCTTGATATGCAATGTCACAATTCGTTGAGAAAGATTGTTTCAATGGTTTCTTATCATCCGGACCATAATAGTATTTCAATTCATATTTTTTACATTTATCTAATTTAGAAAGAAATACGCCGTCCCTTATTCTTGGATTGATTGTATTTTCAGCTTTATCGTCACAGTCTACACAACGTAAGGTAATGAATGATGTTTCGGGTATTTCTTTTCCTTTAGAATGAATAATTTGTCCATTTAAAAAGGCTACATTCTTTACGTTACTTACCAAATCAGTTTCATAAATATCTCGTTCACCAAGCCCTCCTTTTCGAAATGAAGTAAAGTAGGCTTTTTTACCATCAGCTGTGTGTGTATAGAAGATGTCATCTCCGACACTATTGATCGGATAACCAAGATTAACTGGTTCAGACCAAATTCCATTTTCATCGCGAACAGTCATGAAAATATCAAATTCACCCATACTGGTTGAATCATTACTGGAGAAGTATAGTGTGTTGTTGTCAAGCCCCATAAAAGGTGACTCTTCATCACTCCAAGTATTGATATTTCCTCCGATATTTTGTGGTTTTGACCATTCGCCATCAATTTTTTCCATGAAATAAATGTCTCTTTTTCCATATCCTCCGGGTTTGTCAGAAACGAAAAAGATTAAATTCCCATCTGGAGAAACGGTGTAGTGTGTATCCCACCATTTATTGTCGTTTACTCCTTTAAATTCTACCGGTAAAATTTCGGAAAATTTCCCTTCTTTGTAGTCACTGAAGTAAAGATCGCCTATTCCAACTTTGTCGTTGTAAGTGTATACTCTTCTTTCATCAATGCTAACACTTACGGTAGCTTCGTTGAATTGAGGCTTACACAAGCCCATTCTATTTATGTTTTCCCAAGATTCTCCATCTCTTGTAGCTTGATAAATATCTTCCGGAAAATGGTTCAGCATGGGATCTCTAAAATTATCCGAAGATTTATCAGCCCAAGGTCTTCTAGATGTTAAATAGAGCGAACCACCATCCAAGGAAATATTCGAGGAAAAGTCGGCATATTCCGTGTTTACTTTAGGACCAATATTTCCAATCGTTACATTTTGAGGTTGAGCTATTAATTTTTTTGCAACGGAGCATTGAACTATTCGTTTTTTGGCCTCTGGAATTAATTCGGATTCAAGTGCCGTTGTCGCTAAAAATTTCTTATAGTTCTCAACTGCTTTTTCAAATTGCTCATCAAGGTGATAGGCTCTTCCTAGGTGAAAGAATGCATCTGGCGGAACTGCGTCTTCTCCAACAGAATACATATCATAATTTTTTTGAATTTTTGTTCCTTTAGTTGCCTTAGTCAAAAACTTAATTGCAGAAACCTCATCTCTTCTCATACCAAGAACTATAAATCCTTTGCGGTAATTGTAATTCGCACTTTCCGGATTGATTTCTAGAAGTCTATTTGTTATTAACTCCGCGAAATGATAATGATTTTCCTGAAGAAAGCGAGAACAATTAAATACGAGTTCTCTTTCCGAGGCCTGACTAATCATATTTCTTACCTCTGTTTCAGTGAACTGAGCGAATAATTTCGAAAAAGGTAAAAGTAAAAATAATAGAATAAGATTTTTCATTTTAATGTATTGGGTTTTAAAATTCTCTTTCTGAATCGAACTCTTCCAAATAATCAGCTACGCGGCGAACAAACTGGCCTCCAAGGGCGCCATCCACAACACGATGATCGTAGGAATGTGATAGGAACATTTTATGTCTAATTCCAATGAAATCACCATCAGGAGTTTCGATTACGGCTGGTACTTTTCTAATTGCACCCAAGGCTAAAATTGCCACTTGAGGTTGATTAATTATTGGCGTACCCATGACATTTCCGAATGAACCAACATTCGTGACTGTGTATGTGCCTCCTTGAATGTCTTCCGGTTTTAATTTATTGTTTCGAGCATTTTTCGCTAACTCGTTTACTGTTTTGGTGAGACCTGTCAAATTCATTCGGTCTGCATTTTTAATAACAGGTACAATAAGATTACCGGTTGGAAGAGCAGTTGCCATACCAATATTGATGTCTTTCCTTTTAATGATATTGTTTCCGGAAACCGAAACGTTAACCATTGGAAAATCCTTTATTGCTTTAACGATTGCTTCAATTAAAATTGGTGTGTAAGTGATGTTTTCTCCTTCTCGATCTAGAAATTTATTTTTAACTTTATTTCTCCAATTGACAATTTTTGTTACATCAGCTTCAACGTATGAAGTAACGTGAGGGGAAACATGCACGGACATGACCATGTGATCAGCAATCAATTTTCTCATGCGATCCATTTCGATGATTTCATCACCCGGGTTAGGTAATACAATCGGTTCTTTAATGTTGCTTAGAAATCCGCCACCGTTTGAACTTGCAGAGACAGCAGGTGTTGGAGCGACTGCTGATTTGGATTCTACTACAGGCTCCAATTTCACGGACGTATTCAATCGATTAGCCAAATAATTTACTAAATCATTTTTTGTAACGCGACCATCTTGACCGGAACCATTTATGGAATCTAATTCAGCTTGAGAGACATTTTCTTTTTTCGCAATGCTCCTTACTAAGGGAGAGAGAAACTTTCCATTCGATCCGTTTTTGGAAATCGCATGGCCATTAGAGTTTTCATTACCCTCAATTGAAGCTTCAACTATTGGCTGTTCAGCTTCCTGAGTTTGTTCAATAGTATTCAAACTGGGATTACTTGTTGAAACTCCATCTGTAGAAAGGATTGCTATTACATCTCCAACCTTAGCGACTTGATCTTTTTCAAACAATATTTTGACCAACGTTCCAGCAGCTTCTGAGGGTAATTCGTTGTCTACTTTGTCCGTTGCAACTTCAACAAGTGGCTCATCAATTGCGACAGAATCACCTGTTTTTTTTAACCAGTTTGTAATTGTTGCTTCAGTTACACTTTCACCCATTTTGGGTAAACGAATTTCAATTTCTGCCATTTTTAATTAGTTTCTCCTCACTTTTGCGGCGTAAAGATAAAAAAGTTACATGAGATTATAAAAATAATTTAATTAAAGATCTAGTTTTTTCCAATTCGAGATAATGACCTGAATGTCAAAAAGAAGACTAAAGTTTTTTGCATACAACAAGTTTAAGCGCTCCATTGTGTCATCAGATAAAATCTTTTGAACGTTATAGGGGTTTAAAACACCTGGTTTTATTTTAGGTAATTGTTGATTTTTAGGATTATCATTACTGATATATCCTACGAAACTTTTTTTTCCAGTCAAAATGTCTTTCAGATTCTTAATGAGTTTGGATTTATGGTTGTAGAACCAAATTGTTAAGGGAACTAAGCTAAAAAAAACAAGAGAGAATGAAATATCTAGGAACCTTTTGGAACGTAAGTTTTCCGGTTTACTCAAGTTATTGGAGTTTAAAATATACAAATCTCCCGAGGAATCAATCGAATTGCTGCCAATTAAGTAGGTG
>JBIIVA010000121.1:0-7776 GCA_044339705.1 Crocinitomicaceae bacterium | reverse complement strand
TTGAAAAAAACAAAGATATTGGTGGCTTGCCTATGGGTAGATTGGAAATGAAGAGTAACGACGTATTCTTGTTTGCCATGAAAGTTGTTCCCAAAATGGTCAGTGATTTGTTGGAAGGAGCAGGTATGAAAATAACGGATATCGATTTTTTCGTCTTTCACCAAGCAAATTATCAAATGCTGGAAGTTCTTCGAAAGAAATTAAGTATTTCTAAGGAAAAGTTTATCATTGAAATGGAGGATGTTGGAAATACGGTTTCGGCTTCCATTCCGATAGCATTTTCAAGAGCTTTACATTCAGGTAAAATAAAAAGTGGCGATCGCGTGATGCTTTGCAGCTTTGGAATCGGTCTTTCATGGGCAGGAACGATTATTCAAGTTTGAATTTCGGGTTATTAACTTTATCTTTGTTGTAAATCGATTTACAGTTAGCACATGGATGTTCATGAATTTATCAAGAAAATAGAGGCGGAATTCGAGGAAATAACTCCTGGTAAAATAACTCCCGAAAGTAGATTTAGAGATGTTCTTGATTGGAGTTCCGTGAATGCCCTTACCGTTATTGCATTGGTTGATTGTGAATATGATGTGATTTTGACAGCCGAAGATTTTATGAAATCAGAAACAATTCAAGATATTTTTTCGATCATACAATTAAAGTCTTAATGGCGTTATTTACAACCTCTAACTTTAAAATTTCCGGTATCAGTGCTTGTGTTCCCAAAACAATCGAATACAATAAGGATTACAAATGGGTGAGTGAAAAGGAAAGAAATGATTTAATAAAACGGGTAGGGGTAGAAGAGAAACGTGTAGCATCCAAAGGCACTACAACTGCAGATCTTTGCTTGGTCTCTGCTCAGAGGTTAATTGAAGGACTAGGATGGAAGAGAGAGGAAATTCAATTGCTGGTATTTGTTTCTCAGTCACGAGATTATATTTTACCGGCCAGTGCATGCATACTTCAAGATAGACTTGGCTTACCTAAATCTACAATTGCTTTTGATGTCAGTATGGGGTGTTCAGGATATACTTATGGTTTATCTATTATTTCCAATTATGTTGCTCACTGTGGGGTGAAAAAGGCACTGCTTTTGGTTGGTGATGTCTCCTCCATGACTTCTTATCGGGACAAAACAACTTATCCACTTTTTGGCCAAGCAGGAACTGCAACTGCAATCGAATATAGCGAAGAAAGCGACAAATCCTATTTTAGCTTACAAACGGACGGATCGGGGCATAAAGCAATCATGATTCCCGCCGGAGGTATGCGGAATTACCCCACCAAAAAAATGTTTGAATTTAAAAGTTTTGGGAAAGGAATTATTCGTAATGATTTACATGTTGCATTGGATGGTTATGCCGTTTTTGATTTTTCGTTACGTGAAGTAGTGCCTCATATCAGAACTCTTCTTGATTTTGCGAACAAAAGAATAGACGACATCCATTTTTTTGTATTTCACCAGGCCAATCTTCTCATCAATGAAACCATTCGAAAGAAATTAAAATTAGAAATTGAAAAAGTACCCTCATCTCTCAAGAAATTTGGAAATACGAGCTCGGCAACAATACCTTTGACAATCGTTTCGGAATTGGGTGAGACAGTTTCATCAAGGAAATTAAACATGTTGTTCTGTGGATTTGGGGTAGGGCTTTCTTGGGGATCTGTTATTTTACAATTAGATAATATTTATTGTCCTCCAATTATTGAATTCGAATAAAATGGAAGCTGAATTAATTAATTTAAAAGGTAAAACGATTCTGGTTACTGGTTCATCATCCGGGATCGGAAAAGAGGTTGCTATTCAGATTTCTCGTTTTGGCGGAAATGTGATTATTACGGGAAGGAATGCGGATCGATTGAATTCAACTCATATTGAATTAGTTGGTGAAAATCACAATTTGATTGTTTCAGACTTAACTCAATGTGATGAGATGGAAACTTTTGTTCAACAGTTACCAAATCTTGATGGAGTTGTTCATTGCATTGGAATAACATCCCACGTTCCGGCACGTTTCACTAAAAAACGGCATATCGATGAAGTCATGTTGCCAAATTTGAATATTCCGATATTACTTACAAGTAAGTTACTTCAGCTGAAAAAAATCAAAAATAACGCCTCGCTGATCTTTCTGTCATCTGTTGCATCAAGATTTCCATACATCGGAGGTACATTATATGGAGCCTCGAAATCAGCACTGGAAGGATATTCAAAATCATTGGCACTTGAGCTTTCTTCAAAAGGAATCAGGTCAAATTGTGTCATGCCAGGAATGGTGGATACCAACATGTATTCGGATACGAAAAAAATCGCATCTGTTGAAACTTTAAAGAATATCGAAACGCTCCATCCATTAGGAATAGGTATGCCGTCTGATGTTGCGGCGCCAATTTGTTTTTTATTATCCGATCATGCTAGATGGGTAACGGGAATAAACCTGCCACTTGGTGTGATTATCTAGAGTTAAATCACACTTTTTTTATACCTTTGGGACGTTAAATTTCCATCGTGATTCATTATAAGTATTCTGTCGTAATTCCCGTTTTTAATAGTCAAAAATCTCTTGAAGAATTGTTTACTCGAATTCGTTGGACATTTAATCGATTTGAATTGAAATTTGAAGTTGTTTTCGTTGATGATGCAAGTGAAGATGAAAGTTGGGAGATTATAAAAAAGTTAAAGGATTTATTTCCGGATGAAATAAAGGCTTTTAGACTGGCAAAAAATGTAGGTCAACACAGTACAGTGTTATGTGGAATTGGTCAATCGAGTGGTGATTTCATTTTAACAATGGATGACGACCTACAGAATCCACCGGAGGAAATTATTAAGTTAATTGAAAAACAACAAGAAACGAAATCTGATTTGGTTTATGGAATTTATTCGATAAAAAAACATAACTGGTATCGTAATTTAGGGAGCGAAATTTTAAAAAAAGGCACTCAGTTTTTCTCTAAAAAATCAGGAAAGGGTTCTTCTTTTCGATTGCTGTCACAACAATTGGCATTGAAAATCCTGAATCATTCTCAGAGTTTCGTTTTTATTGATGAATTGATTTCATGGTATGCTCCTGAAGTTAGTTATGTTGAGGTAAATCATGAAGAAAGAAAGTACGGAGATTCGGGTTACACAAAAGTAAATCTCTTTTTTATGGCTCAAAATTTAATGATTTATTTCACTTTTTTTCCTTTGCGTTTGATAATTAACGGAGGTTTCTTTGTTGCATTAATCTCTTTTCTTTTTGGTTTTCATTACCTCATAAAGAAGTTGTTTTTTAATGTTAGGGTTGAGGGATATACGTCTATTATAGTTACGATTTTGTTCTCGACAGGTGTTATTGTTTTTAGTTTGGGAATCATTGGTGAATACCTCTTGCGCATTTATATGGCTCAAAATAAAAAACCACCCTATCAAATTCGTCAAAAGCTGGAATGATAATAAGTAAATATGGTATTCGACTTACGAGATTGTCTGAAGAAGATCTTGAATTGGTTCGAAGATGGAGGAATGATGAGGAAATAAAAAAATACATGAATTTCCGTGAACACATTACTCAGGAAATGCAGCAAGAGTGGTTTAAATCAATCAATAATCAGGAGAATTTCTACTATATCATTGAATATCTTGGAGATAAAATTGGCATCGTCAATGATAAAAACATCGATTGGAAAGAAAAATCAGCTGAAGCGGGTTTGTTTATTTGGGATAAACGTTACGTTAACTCAATCGTCCCGATGAAAATATCAATTTTGATGTTGGAATTAGCATATACGCTTCTAGGTTGGAATAATACCTTTGTAAAAGTTCGAAGGGATAATCCAAGAGCCCTGAAATACAATCAAACCCTAGGCTATGTAATAGTCGAGGAAGAAAGTGATAAAGAAAATTATGTTTTGAAGCTGGAACGCAGTCGTTTTTTTCAGACTTTTCCAAAAATCAATCGATTAATCAGTCCAAATTCCGAAAATGAAAAAATTGAATTGATTTTTGAGCCAATTGATCAAAAAAATGGAACTCTTCTAACGGTTCAGAAAATAATTGATGCCGCCCCAAATGAGTCAGACAGATCTCGAATAGTCATTCGTTATTTTTGATTGAAATTCATTAATTTGAAACGTTTCGCGTCATTCTTGGGTAAGCTTACCCATGTATGTGACTGTTAAATGTGTTTAAGATCTGCTGAAAACGTCAAAGTCAATTTAGCACAAACTAAAACATGTCTGACCTTATAATAAATGACTTTTTAATGAAAGTTAACGGGGAAATTCAAGTTAATATTGCTTTATCAAACTCAAACATCAAAGTAACTCGAAAATCAGAACTTTCATTTTTTGATGAATGGTTATCGGAAGGATCGAATAGAAAACAATCCCCTCTTTTACTGTATTCGAGAACTTCATCTCCGGCCGTGAAAATCCCTTTTCCATTTAGGTCGAACAAATTAAGGTGAAAAATAAAACTATTCGTTTTGTGTTTATGAGTTAGGATGAAAGCACCCGGAGATAAAATAGAAAATTGAGCAAATTTGAGTTTCGGAACGGACTGAAGTAACATCATTGTTTTTTTGAAATGGTAATTTACATCCATCCATTTAATTGGAAAATGTTCCTTGAAAATCGGAAAGCCTCCAACTGGTTTTTCACCCCTTGCGTCATAACCAATTTGTGTCGAATAAAACCCACTTTCCCTTATCCAATAATCAATGTGAGAGTATACAATCGGCATTTCACCATCCTTGAAAAAGTATTTTAATTCCTCAATATTTTCTTTCGCAAGGCAATATTCATTCGCAATGTGATCAACTTGACTTTTTATTGCGAGTAAAAATTCAAATTTATTGTAATTATGAAACATCTATAAATAATTTAAGTGTGTCTATGTTGTAATTCACCTCATCATCGAAAGGTGATGGTGAACTATTAATTACATTGAAAAAATAAGAGGCACGTATATTTTGGTTTTCATAATAACCATCGGATAGATTGATTAAATTGTATTTTTTATTCAAATAATCAAATAATTGATTAGCATAATCTGAATGTACATTTGGTCGGTTTATGTTTTCGGGAGTGTGATCGAATCGCCAGGCATTAATTTTTGAAAAATCATTTGATTCAGTATATTCAATTGTGTTAACTCGAGAGATAAATGGATTATTAAACCGATTAGCAAAATATATTTTATGGTCTGATGAATCGAAGTAATAGTATTTTTTTCTAAGAACCTGACCCTGTGAATATTCATAATTTATTCCTGGTCTTGTTGTTAAGTCATTAATCTTGAACGGAAGTAATTGAGGTAAGCCAATTAATTTATAGGCTTCACTCGTTGGTCTTAATCGGAAATGAAAACCTAGGATTGGAGTCAAATGACGATTGAATTTTACTTCGAATGTGCAGCCGGAATGTTCTAAACTTCGAAAATCTGATTCGTCCCAAAGGTGGTAATAACGCATAAAATCTTCGGAATGAGGGATGAAAAGTTCAATTTCCTCCTTTTTTAATCTTCTGAAAAATGGAAAATAAAATTTAAATGATGAAATCCCCTCTGAATCGAAATTCATACCAAAATAATTCAAATAGGGACGAAAATCATTTTTAG
The DNA here is from genome assembly GCA_044339705.1 of Crocinitomicaceae bacterium. GTDB lineage: Bacteria > Bacteroidota > Bacteroidia > Flavobacteriales_D > Crocinitomicaceae > UBA952. Next base: position 2,174 of record JBIIVA010000121.1, on the reverse strand, counting down.
TAAGTTCTAAGTGCCTCTTATAGGTTTTTGAAACCAAAGGATGAAAAAAGAACTTGTACATGTCAGCCTGCGTCATTGCAATTTCTCTTTAAGCTGATTTATGTCGTTTTGACTGAAAAGCTTTAGTTGAATCAAATAATCTTTCAACCTTGTCAATTCTAATTTTAGCGCGTCGATTCGCTGCTGGTCTGCAGATGATTTTAATTTCTTTCCATTTAAGGCCTTTCTTTCTTTTTGAAGCTCAATCGCGGCATTGATGAAATTTATTTTTGCATTTTCTTTATCACCTAATGTATTATAAGAATTTGCAATTTCAATGTATTGTAAACTATGATATTGATTCGGAAAATTAGAAATGTATTTCTTTTCAAGTTCAATAATATATTCTAAGTCATTTAAAATCAATGCAAAATCATGAGCGCATTTGTAAGTGTTTGGATAATTGGGTTTTATATTGATTGTCTTTTGAAAATAAACTTTTGAAGAATCGAAATAGTGTTTTTTCAGGGATAAACATTTCTTAGCAAATGCTTCGTCTGTGAGGTTCGTTCCATTTTGAATATCTTTCAAAACTGCTTTTCTGATACCATCCAGGAGATTGAGATTTGGACTAACTTTATTTTGAAAGAAAAAGGTCATCACTTGATTAACCAAAGCGCCAAAATCTAATTTTTTAAGGTTAGCATCAATTTTCTCCGCATTCATTGCAAATTGGGTTAACAAATTAACAGTGTTTGCGGAAAATGGGTTTTTAAATTGTTCTTTTGCGGTAAATTCAAATTGGTTTATAATTGATAAGGTGCGATGAAAACCATATTTTCGAACAATCTCATCGATATGATCACTCTTTGAATTGTTAATGCCAATAGGCTTCACATCTATTTGAAGAATAGCTACTTTTTCCAGGTTAGCATAAACTTCAGCAAGTTTTCCATATGAATTGCCAATGTTTAAGGTTCCTTCATAGTAATTTTGGTTTTTTAAAACAGAAACCTTAAAAGACTTAAGAGCTTCACAATAATCATAATAGAAAGAAAAATAGATGGTGCCCCTGTTGTTTAAGTTTGATTCATAATTTTCATAAACAGATATTGAACGATTGTAATAAATCAATGCAGAATCAACTTTTTGCATCATTTCGTCGAAATTCGTGATACTCGTCGGTTGAAGTTTATATGCTTCATCTAGAAACTCACCAGCTAATAATGAATTTGCTTTGGCTGATTCTTTTAAATACTCGCTATCAGCTAAATATAAAGACTTTTTAGATTCCCATGCCTTGTTTCGATTTATGCTGTAAATAAAAGAAGGTATGATGATAATAACTAGAGGTAAAAAAAGGTTTTTATTGAGCCTTATTTCATTGAAGTAATCAATTTTTCTCCATTGAAAAATTAAATAGGTGAGGAGAGTAATAAATCCGAAAGAGGCAATAAATGCAAATCGTTCCGCAACAATTCCTACGGCCGGACCAAGAAGGTTACAGATCCCCCCAATAGCCAAGAAAAAGAACAATATAGAAAAAGAAACAAATGATTTATTGAGAAATCCTTTGATTGCAAAAAACAATCCAACAGCAATTAAGAATAATCCTAGAAAGAACTGCCAACTTCCAAAGCCTACTAATGGAATGGAATTGAATCCATAGTAAAAGCCGAGGGGATAAGGAACCAAAAGTTTTTGAAAATAAAACCAATTTGAGTAGAAGAACATGGGGATTCGAGCCCAAAAGTCCATTTGAAAAAGCGGATTTTCTACATAATTGAAGATACGAATTGCTTTTTGATTGATTAAAGTTTTTTCCATCACAATCATCATGAAATCCCCAATGAGCACAATTGAACTTATAAAAACTATTTTTTTTAATCTGAAGTCACGAAAATACCAAGTCATTAATGGAATAATTGCAACAAAAGGAATACTTGACTTTTTACTCAATACGGAGAATAAAAAGAAAATAACTCCACATGTGATCAAAAACCCTTTTTTTTGATCCAAGCCTTTAAAAATAGAAATTACAGCTAGTGTAGCGAAAATTAAACTTAAAATTTCATCCCTATTTTTTAAATTGTTTACTACCTCGGAGTGAATCGGGTGAACTAAGAAAAGTGTAGTTACTATGGCGCAAAAAGTGGATGCTTTTCCTTGAAATAACACTTGGAGCATTTGAAAAA
>JBIIVA010000120.1:0-7789 GCA_044339705.1 Crocinitomicaceae bacterium | reverse complement strand
AAAAGATGCTAAACTTCGAACTTTCATTACACAGGATGATTCACGAGATGACTTAGTAGCTCACGTTTATGACATCACTTATGGAAGTGTTCGAGCGGGAAAAGATAACTTGATTGTGATTGATGACAGCATTGTTCGTGGGACAACATTACGTCAAAGTATTTTGAAAATTTTAGATCGCTTGAATCCGAAGAAAATTGTTGTTGTTTCATCTGCACCGCAAATTCGTTTTCCTGATTGCTATGGTATCGACATGGCGAAAATGGGAGATTTCATTGCGTTTGAGGCCGCCATTCAGCTTTTGAAAGATCGAAAAATGGAACAGGTAATTCAAGATGTTTACAATCAATGTCTGAAACAACTAGATTTACCTAAAGAGCAAGTTCGGAATTTCGTCAAAGGGATTTACGAGCCATTCACTGATGACGAAATATCAAAAAAAATCGCAGAATTATTGACTCCACCAAATATTCAAGCTGAAGTGGAGATTGTTTTTCAAACAGTTGAAAATCTTCATAAAGCTTGTCCGAATAACCTCGGTGATTGGTATTTCACAGGTGATTATCCAACTCCTGGAGGCAACAAAGTGGTAAACAAGGCTTTTGTCAATTGGATGGAGAAAAGAAACGAACGAGCTTACTAGTCAAATAGGTTTTTTACTTTCGGATGTTCTATAATTTTCGTCGAAGAACCTCGCTGGTTTTCAACGAATTCAATTGTTTTAGTAGTTAGTAAATCTAATTTCCGTTCTATTTCATTCAATTTTTCACGAAATGATTCGAAACTTTTTACTTCAAAACCAATACCTTGTTTAATAAATTCAGCAGCCTCGGGAAACTTATGATATTTTGGACCGAAAAAAACAGGAAGACCGAATACGGCAGGTTCTAAAATATTGTGCAAACTTCCCGAAAAACCTCCGCCAACGAAAGCGACTTTTCCATAAGAATATGCAGAAGATAAATGTCCAATCGTGTCCAAAATTAATATTTGTTGATTATCGAAATCGGACTCAAATTTTGTGAAGCGAACCGCTTTGAAACCCAATTTTTCTTGAAGCCTATGAATATTTGATTCTGAAACATCGTGAGGAGCTAAAATTACTTTTCGCGAATTATTCTCAGCTAAAAAAGAGAATAGGATTTGTTCCTCAGGCGACCAACTGCTTCCAAAAATTAATGCTTTTTCGTTACCTAAAAATTGGTCAAAAACAACAAAATCAAGATTGTTTTTAGACTGTTTAAACAACATTTTATTTTCCAGTACACGATCGAATCGTGTATCCCCAATAATTTCGAAACTATTTAATCCCAATTGAATCAATAATTCAGCAGTCTCCTCATTCTGTACAAAGAAATAATCCACATTTTTCAAGGTTTTTCGGAACAAACCACCGTACCATTTGAAATAAATTTGATTTGAACGAAGAATAGTTGCAACTGAAAAAACAGGAATTTTTTGATTTTTTGCTTCATTTATTAAGTTGGGCCAAAATTCGTATTTAACGAAAAAACCCATATTCGGATTGAGTAAACTCAGAAATTCCTTAGTATTCGATCGGGTGTCAAAAGGTAAATAAAGTGCAAAGTCAACAGGATTTTTTCGTTTTTGATAATGCAAATAGCCTGACGGCGAGAAAAAAGTAACAACGATTTGAAATGAAGGATTTTTAGCCTTTATTAAGTTTATCAAAGGTAAACCCTGATCGAATTCACCTAATGACGCGCAATGAAACCAAATTACTTCTTTGTCTTTTGGAATTCTCTCAATTTCATATCTCCAGTTTTTTCGTCCTTCTAATCCAATTTTCAATTTTGAATTGAAAATTGAAATTACCTTCAATATGGGAAGAGAAAGAATTAAAAGAAGGTTGTAAACAAAAAGCATCAATCGAAATAATAATCTTTGGGCATTCTTTTGTAAAAAGGAATATACCAGCCTAAGCGAAAACCATATTGAATATCCAATCTCGTTTTCGTTGAAACAGGAACATCAGGTTGATCAAAAAAGATGGTTCTTCGATTTTTCGTTAAACCTTCTTGAATATAAAATCCTCCATAAAAATTCCAGGCTCCAGAATTCGCCAGAAAAGAATAACCCAAAAATTGATGAAAATTAATCCCTGTTGTCAAACGATCATAGCCTTTTTTGTAATCTAACTCGAGCGCAGGCACAACTTGATCATTCGTTTCAATTCGCAGTCGATGCAACAAATAGCCTACTCCAAAATGAAAAAGAATTCCAGAATTTGAATTTGGACTTAAAACTGGAAAAAGTTTCCCAAAAGCAATATTGGTGTTGACGCCACGTGGATAAACGAGAACTACTGCTATGTCTCCGTTAACATCAGTAATGTTTCCGTTTTCATCTACCAAGCCATCAAATAAACCAGTCATTCGAGTTTGGTTTCCAAACATGAAATTTCCGTCAAAACTCATATACCAATTCTTAGCGGTCTTATATCCAGCTGAAATCCCAACGTGATTCATGTACCCATATCTATCCGCTAAATCACCCGCTGTGAAATTACCACCATAATGAACGCCAATTAACGGTGTAGCAATTGAAGAATCACGTACATTTCTCTGGGCGACAATCAATTGAGTTGCGGAAAAAATTAAGAATGTTAAAAGTGAAAACAACTTCATAGATCCAAAGGTAAAATCTATTTTTAAATGAATCGATTTATTAAAAACAGTTTTAAACGAATCTTTATTACCTGATTAACCCTTTTTTCAACAATATTCTCTTCTTTAAACAAATGAATTTCCGTAACTTCGCTTTTCCAAATTTCAGTAAATGAAGAAAATTCAGATGGTAGACTTGGTTTCTCAATATGAGAAAATTAAGCCTGCAATTGATTCCGCGATTCTCGATGTAATTCAAAACGCCCAATTCATTAATGGACCTGAGGTAATTGCTTTTAAAGAAGAATTAGAACAATACTTGGGTGTAAAACACGTGATTCCTTGTGCTAATGGAACGGATGCGCTTCAAATTGCAATGATGGCTCTAGACTTAAAGCCTGGAGATGAAGTAATTACACCGTCTTTCACTTACATCGCGACAACAGAAGTTATTGCGTTACTTGGATTGAAACCCATATTTGTTGAGGTAAATAAAGATACGTTTTGTGTGGATGCTGAGGCCATTGAAAAAGCAATTACCCCAAAAACGAAAGCAATTGTTCCAGTTCATTTGTATGGTCAAGCAGCCGATATGAATGCAATAATGACGATTGCTAAAAAACATAATCTATTTGTTATTGAAGATAATGCGCAGGCTATCGGATCTGATTATCATTTAACTGACGGTTCCGTTGTAAAAACGGGGACAATCGGAGATATTGGTTGCACTTCCTTCTTTCCATCGAAGAACCTAGGTTGCTATGGCGATGGAGGGGCGATATTCACAAATAATGATGAATTGGCGGTAAAACTTAGAATGATTGCTAATCATGGACAGAGTAAAAAATATTACCATGACGTTGTAGGCTGCAACTCGAGATTGGATAATATCCAAGCAGCAGTTTTGAGAATTAAATTGAGACAGTTGGATAACTACATTGACGCTCGCAGAAATGTTGCCGATTACTTCGATGGCTTTTTTGGCCCAATGGAAGGTGTGCAAATTCCATTTAGATCGCACGATTCCAAGCACGTATTTCATCAATACACCTTGATTTTGAATGGACACAATCGAGATGGATTGAATGAATATTTAGCTTCAAAAGATATTCCGTCAATGATTTATTACCCTGTTCCAGCTCATCGTCAAAAAATGTTTGAGTCATTTGGTAGCGCAGAAACAAATCTGCCAACCACAGATTGGTTAACGGAACGTGTTATCTCCTTGCCAATTCATACAGAAATGCAGGAGGAGCAGTTGGAATACATTACAAATTCAGTAGCCAAATTTTTGAGCAAATAAAATAATATTCAATGAAAAAAATTGCAGTTGTTGGAACCGGATATGTTGGACTAGTAACAGGAACTTGTTTTGCTGAAACAGGAAACATGGTAACTTGCGTTGACATCGATGAAAAGAAAGTCGAGAAAATGAAGAAGGGTAAAATACCAATTTATGAACCCGACTTGGACACACTTTTTGAAAGAAATATAAAGGCAAATCGGTTATCGTTCACAACTTCATTGGAGGATGGAATCAAAGATGCGGAGATTATATTTTTAGCCCTACCGACTCCTCCAGGAGAAGACGGCTCTGCTGACTTATCCTACATTTTAGGAGTAGCCGAACATCTCGGAAAAATAATGACAGATTACAAAGTTATTGTGGATAAAAGTACCGTGCCTGTTGGAACCGCAGAAAAGGTTCATGCTGCAATTGCTGCGAATGCCAAAACCGACTTTGCAGTAGTTTCCAATCCTGAATTTTTACGCGAAGGCTTTGCCGTAAGTGACTTTATGAAACCAGATCGCGTGGTAATCGGAACAAGCGATGACCGAGCGAAAAAAATCATGGAAAGTCTATACAGGCCATTTGTGAGACAGGGAAATCCTATCTATTTTATGGATGAAAAATCCGCTGAATTAACAAAATACGCAGCGAATTCTTTCCTTGCTACAAAAATTACGTTCATGAATGAAATTGCTAACTTTTGCGAGTTGGTTGGAGCTGATGTAGATAAAGTTAGAATTGGTATTGGTTCGGATGCTCGGATTGGAAAACGATTTTTGTTTCCTGGAATAGGTTACGGAGGTTCATGTTTTCCAAAAGATGTTCAAGCACTTGTTAAGTCAGGGAAAGAACAAAATTTCAATTTTGAGATTTTGAATGCTGTAATGACTGTGAACGAAAATCAAAAAACGGTCCTTTTTCCAAAAATGAAAAATTTCTTCCGCGGAAATTTACAAGGAAAGAAAATTGCCCTTTGGGGATTAGCTTTCAAGCCCGATACGGATGATATTCGCGAGGCACCGGCGCTTTATATGATTGAAGAATTACTGAAGGCTGGAGCGGAGATAACTGCATTTGACCCTGAAGCGATGCCAAATGTTCAAGCTTTGCTAGGAGATAAAATCTCATTTGCTAAAGATGAATACCAATCGCTTGAAGGAGCAGATGCACTATTAATTTGCACGGAATGGGGCATCTTTAGAAATCCTGATTTCAACCGAATAAAATCATTGTTAAATGATGCCGTAATTTTTGATGGCAGAAATTTATTTGACATTGAGGAAATGAGTGAAAAAGGATTTTTCTACGCGAGTATTGGTCGAAACTTAATTGAAAAATAAGATGAAAAGAGTTTTAATTACTGGTGCGGCTGGATTTTTAGGTTCACATCTTTGCGATCGATTTATTAAGGATGGCTACCATGTCATCGGAATGGATAATCTTATAACAGGAAGGCTAAAAAATATCGAACATCTTTTCAAATTAGAGCATTTTGAATTCTACAACCACGATGTTTCCAAATTCATCCATGTTCCCGGAAAATTAGATTATATACTACATTTCGCTTCACCCGCAAGTCCGATTGACTACCTAAAAATTCCAATCCAAACCTTGAAAGTTGGTTCCTTGGGAGTTCATAATTGTTTGGGATTAGCGAAAGCTAAAGGAGCACGAGTTTTAATTGCATCAACATCTGAGGTTTATGGTGATCCAACGGTTCACCCTCAACCGGAAGAATATTGGGGAAACGTGAATCCTGTTGGTCCTCGTGGTGTTTATGATGAAGCGAAACGTTTTCAAGAGGCAATCACAATGGCCTACCACAATTTTCATGGGTTGGAAACAAGAATCGTTCGTATTTTCAATACATATGGGCCACGCATGCGACTGAATGACGGTCGTGTTCTTCCGGCATTTATCGGACAAGCTTTGCGAGGTGAGGATCTAACAGTTTTTGGAGATGGTTCACAAACACGCTCATTTTGCTACGTGGATGATTTAATTGAAGGAATCGTTCGTTTATTGAAAAGTGATTACGCATATCCTGTCAATATTGGAAATCCATCAGAAATTACCATTTCACAATTCGCAGAAGAAATAATTCAGTTAACGGGTACAAATCAAAAAGTGATATACAAAGATCTGCCTGTTGATGATCCAAAACAACGTCAGCCGGATATTAGCAAAGCAAAGGGAATTTTGAATTGGGAACCAAAAGTTAATCGAAGTGAAGGGTTAAAAATAACTTATGATTACTTCAAAAGTTTAACTACTGAAGAGTTGATGGAAACAGATCATTACAATTTCGATAAATACATAATCAAGTAAAATGGGCTATTTCGCACACGAGTCTGCTTATATCGATGAAGGTTGCCAAATCGGCGAAGGAACAAAAATTTGGCATTTCTCGCACATTATGAGCAATTGCATTCTAGGTGAAAATTGTAACATTGGTCAGAATGTTGTCGTATCTCCAGACGTGATATTAGGTAAAAACGTAAAAGTTCAAAATAACGTTTCGATTTATACGGGTGTAGAATGCGAAGATGATGTTTTTTTGGGGCCATCAATGGTTTTTACAAATGTCACCAATCCCAGAAGCAGTGTAAATCGAAGAGGGCAATATTCAAAAACGATTGTAAAAAAAGGCGCAAGTATTGGCGCAAATGCAACGATTGTGTGCGGTCATGACATTGGCAAATACGCTTTCGTAGGTGCAGGTGCTGTTGTAACAAAACACATTCCCGATTATGCTTTAGTGGTTGGAAATCCTGCCAGACAAATTGGATGGATGAGTGAATTTGGTCATCGATTGGTTTTCAATAAGGTTGGAATTGCTGAATGTCCTGAGAGTAATGAAAAATATGAATTGAGTAACAATCAAGTTAGAAAAGTTTAATGTCTGATAGAAAAATAAGGTTTGCAGTTATAGGAGCCGGACACATTGGTAAACGCCATGCAGAAATGATTCGTCGAGACGCCGAAGGTGAATTAGTTGCTATGGTTGATGTTAGAGGAGTCGAAGAATGTGGAGCACAAGATTTTAACGTCCCATTTTTTAGCTCAATCGAAGAGTTATTGTCGAGTGACCTTCAGTTTGAAGTTGTAAATATTTGTACACCAAATGGACTTCATGCGGAGCAATCCTTAAAAGCTCTAGAAGCTAAGAAACATGTGGTTTGCGAAAAGCCAATGGGATTATCCAAAGAAAGTTGCGAAAAAATCATTTTCAAAGCATTACAAGTTTCTCGACAAGTCTTTTGCGTGATGCAAAATCGCTATTCGCCACCGTCTGAATGGATCAAAGAGATTGTTTCGAAAGGTATTCTTGGAGACATATATATGGTTCAATTGAACTGTTATTGGAACCGCGACGACCGTTACTACAAAGCAGGAGGGTGGAAGGGAACAAAAGATTTGGATGGAGGAACTTTGTTTACTCAATTCTCTCATTTCATTGATATTATGTACTGGTTATTCGGTGATATTGATAACATTCAAGGAAAATTTGCAGACTTCAATCACCAAAAAACTACCGATTTCGAGGATTCTGGTTTTGTGAGCTTTGATTTCATAAATGGCGGAATGGGATGTATCAATTACTCTACGGCTGTTGCGAATCAAAATTTGGAATCTTCAATGACAATAGTCGGAAAAAATGGTAGCGTAAAAATCGGCGGACAATACATGAATGAAGTTGAAGTTTGCAATATTGCCGGTTATGAAATGCCAGTTTTAAAAGAATCTAACCCAGCCAACGACTACGGTCCTTACAAAGGTTCAGCGGCTAATCACAATTATGTGATATCAAACGTAATCGATACCCTTAAAGGACGTACTTCCCCAACCACCAATGCGCTGGAAGGGTTGA
>JBIIVA010000119.1:0-7840 GCA_044339705.1 Crocinitomicaceae bacterium | reverse complement strand
GTTTTGTGAAATTTCACCTTCTCCAAGAGGTCGTGAAACGGATAAGCGTATGATAAATCCAACAGATGATAAGTTTTCAGGATTTGTATTTAAAATTCATGCCAATTTGGACCCGAAACACAGGGATCGAATCGCTTTTTTACGAGTCGTTTCAGGAAAATTTGAACGAAATAAATTCTATCACCACGTTCGATTGGATAAAGATTTGAAATTCCCCAATCCTACTTCATTTATGGCGCAGGATAAAAGTGTGATCGATGAGGCATTTCCGGGAGATGTGGTTGGTTTATATGACACTGGCAACTTTAAAATCGGCGACACGATGACCGAAGGAGAAGTTATGATGTATAAAGGAATTCCCAGTTTTTCACCCGAGATTTTTCAGGAATTGGAGAATTTGGATCCAATGAAATCCAAGCAACTGGAAAAAGGAATTCGACAATTAATCGATGAAGGTGTGGCGCAATTATTTATTCAACAGCCCGGAAATCGGAAAATTGTTGGAACGGTTGGACAGCTTCAATTTGAAGTAATAAATTATCGTTTGATTCATGAGTATGGAGCGAATTGTCGTTTTGTTCCTAGGAATTTTTACAAAGCTTGTTGGATAACAACCGATAATCAAGATCAGTTGGAGGGTTTCAAGCGTTCCAAAGCCAAATACATCGCTTACGATAAAGATGAAAATATCGTGTTCTTGGCAGAGACTTCCTTTTTGCTAAATATGGCAGAACAAGATTACCCGGACATTACTTTTCATAAAACTTCTGAATTTAAATTGCAGATTACTCAGTAAAGATCATAATTTCATCCTTGTTTGATTTTTTTATGATCATATGTGCCGCATTAGCAGTCACAAATTGAAAAGCCAATTAAATTCATATTTGCTCGTTACAATTTTGAATTAATTTTTACCATTTACGGAAAAAGCAAGGTGAAAGTAAACTCCGTGATGGTTTTTAATTTGAAGTTTAAAAATTAAATCTCTGTAACTAAATTATGTTTTTCAATCATTTTTCGAATATTGATTAAAGCATACCTCATACGCCCCAAAGCAGTATTGATGCTAACATTATCAGCTTCCGCGATTTCCTTGAAAGACATATCTTGAAAAATACGCATTTCAACAATTTCACGCTGAACCTTTGGAAGGTATTTAATCAAGCTAATCATTTGACTTTCCAACTCCTCATAGGATTTGGCTTCGACGTAATTTTTTTCTTCACTAGCAATTTTGTAAAAGATGGAGTATTCTTCGTCAAAAGAACTAGATTCTGAAATCATTCTCACCTTATTTTGCTTTCGAAAGTGATCGATAATTAAATTGTGTGCTATTCTCTGAGCCCAAGGAAAAAACTTACCTTCCTCATTGTAGTTTCCTGCTTTGAGCGTGTTGATTATTTTTACAAACGTATCTTGAAAGATATCATTGGAAAGATTGGAATCCTTTATCTTTTGCTGAATATATCGAAAAATACGATCTTTATAGCGAAACAATAATGTTTCAAAAGCATTTTCATTACCATCAACATACATTTTGATTAAAACGCTATCGTCTTGTTTGGAAAGTACCATAATTTACAATTTATGTTGCAGTTCAACAATTAAGGGTAAATTTGGTCTATAGGCGCGTCTTTTTAAGTTTGTGCTAAATTAAGCCATTTTCTTGAAACGACAAGCTTTGATTTAATATTTACAAGGTTTGAATGAATATTCGTCATAAAATACTTTTTTTTGGATGGATTACTTTATTGGTTTTTCCAATTCCCGCATTCGCATTTCGTTATTATTTTGAGCAACTCAGTTTTCTTGATTTTATTCAGTATAAGTGTTTTTCAACTCTTCCAATCGGATTAGGTTTAGAATTTGGTTTTGTTTATGCATTCTTGTGTTACATTCTATTGCAATCGTCACTTTTTGATAAAATACCCCTGAAAATTGATTCGATTATCGAAAGAATGAACTTAAAAGTTCGTGATGGAATCTTTCTTTCTCTTTGCGCTGGAGTAGGAGAGGAACTCTTATTTCGTTCTGGCATTCAAACGTATTTAGGTTGGCAAATTACCTCCGTTTTATTTGTAGCCATGCATGGATATTTAAATCCGTGGAACTGGCGTTTTTCCCTATACGGCTTATTGGTATTGCCCTTTATTTTTCTATTATCAATTGGATTTTATAGATTCGGATTGTGGTTCGCTGTTGCCGCTCATTTTTCATATGATGCAGTTCTATTTACAATAATGATTAAAGAAAAACGATCCGACTCAATTGATTAATTTTACTTCATGAAATATCTTTTTACGAATATTTTTTTCTGGTTCGTTTTGCTATTTTGGATAATTGGTCTGATTTTAGTTTTGAACACCAACGCATTAGAGTTACATAAAATATTAAATGGTTTCAATCATTTTTTTCTAGACATAATGGTTCCAATTGCAACTCATATTGGAGATGGTTTGTTTGCTGTTCTTGTAGTTGTTATTTTCTATTTTATTTCGAAAAAGAAATCACTTATTATTTTAATCACATTTCTTGTTTCCTCAGGAATTGCTCAATTCATGAAACATATTATTTTCCCAGAAGCCATGCGCCCCATGCATTACTTTCAAAATGATGATTGCTTTCATTTAGTTCCTGGTGTAGTATTGCATACGCAAAATAGTTTTCCTTCGGGACATGCCACCACCTGCTTTGCTATTTTTACAACTTTCGCTTTGTTTTGGAGGTTAAATCACAAATTAGAGGCTTTGTTCGCTACATGTGCAATATTGTTTGCGTTAACACGTGTGTATCTTTCTCAACATTTCTTTGAAGATATTTTAGCGGGATCGTTTATTGGAACAGTTACCGCTTTTCTTGTATGGAATTATCTCCCTAAGATTCGGTTTGTAGAGAAACTTGAATAATGGAATCTGTTTTGTTAGCTATTGCTCGACGATCAACACAAAGTCCAATGCATGCCAAAATTTTCTCATCGTCGCAAATTACTAATTGTTTGTTTCTTTCCGAATTTGGAGTCTTTGCATCGGTAATAACATCCGAAATTAATTTTGATCCTTTAACTCCAATTGGGTAAATGCGATCTCCTTTTTTCCAAGGTCTAATTTTAAGCTCGCCCTTAATTTTTTTCAAATCGAAATAGAACGTTGATTTATCATATTTGAGCGGTAGAATATTGACGGGTTTGACGATTAAATTCGGAATGATTAATTGCTTTTCGATCCGAGTGAAAGAAAATCCTTTTTCTTCCCGAATAATTTCATGAAAACTCCCAATTGAATATTTCCATTTTACTTTACTTCCCTTTTGAGAATAGAATAATTTAAGAACTGCTTCAACTTGGTTAACAGGAATAGAAAGGGATCTAAATAATTCGATAATTTCAGTAATTTCAAAATTTAATAATTCATTGAAATCAATATAGTTGTGTTTGTTTATTTTGTTTTTTACTTCATATATTTTTTTTGGGATCTCGATTAAGTTTTCTTGAAAAATGCGTTGTAGGATTAGAACAGAATCATTGATAGACGGAATTACAGATGTTAAAAATGGAATGTATTTATTTCTCCACAAATTTCGTTGATAATCGAGTGAAGAATTGCTTTTATCTTCTCGCCAATTTATTCCATTTGAAAGAGCATAATCAATTAATTCCTGCTTTTCTAAATTTAGAAACGGACGAATAATATTATCCGATTCTTTAGTCATGCCAGCCATTCCTTTTAATCCAGATCCACGATAAAGTTGCAGCCAAAATGTTTCTATTTGATCATCTCGGTGATGAGCCGTTAACAATTTGCTATTTTCAACCTCTGTTAGTTTTGATTGAAAAAAATCATAACGCACATTTCGAGCCTCATTTTGAAGGTTTCCCCCTCGTTTTTTTAGTTGTTCCTTCAAGTCAACTTCATGAACTGAAATTCGAATTTTGTTTTGGAAACAGTATTCTTCCAAGAACTTGGCATCACCAATACTTTCCTCGCCACGTAAATTGTAATTAACATGCAAAACATGATGAGGTAATTTAAATTTTTGTGCTAGAAACAAAAGCACCATAGAATCGACTCCGCTGCTACATGCTATGTAATGGCATTCTGCTTTAATTGGGTTGATTACCGATTCAAATTCGTATTCAACCTTCATGATTTCGTAAAACGGAAAGTAGTTTGTCTACTTTCATTTGACATTCTTCAAATTCCTTTTCTTCGTCTGATAAAATAGTGATTGCACTACCGACTGAACAGGATAAATACTTTTTTTCTGAATTATAGATCAAACTGCGAATGACAACGTTAAAATCAAAATCTCCATTGGGTGCAATATATCCAATTGAACCGGAATATAGTCCTCGATTGAAATCTTCCATTTCATCAATAATTTGCATGGCGCTAATTTTTGGTGCACCGGTCATCGATCCCATTGGAAAAGTTGCTCGGATAATATCTATGAAATTAGTTTCATCCTTTGGTGTGCAGCTAACGGTTGAAATCATCTGATGTACCATTGGAAAAGTATAAATTTCACATAGTTCATCAACGTGCACAGAATTTTTTTTAGCAATTTTTGATAGGTCATTTCTTACTAAATCAACGATCATTATATTTTCAGAACGTTCCTTCTGGTTTGTTTGAAGATTGATTTTATTATTGTCATCGATCGATTGATCAACATTCCTCGCCGCGGTACCTTTGATGGGTTGGGTTATTAATTTTCCATCTTTGAGTTGAATAAATCTTTCTGGGCTATTACAAAATACGGTGAATTCGTCGAATTTTAAAAAGCTTGAAAATGGAGCTTTAGCAATTTGATTTAGTTTAAAATACAAGTCTAATTCGAAAGGAATTTCAATTTGTTCAGTATAGAATTCTTGACAAAAATTCACTTCGTAAATATCCCCACGTTGTATGAATTCTTTAATCTTTTTTAGTTTCTCGAAATAGGAAATTTTTGAGTTCCTGGGATTTAAATTTTTATTGTATGGATGAAAATTTAAATCAGTTTCTTCTTCCAAAAAATAATTGAAGAAATTAAAGCTCTCCTCATTTTTTTCACCTTGAACAAATTCGAAGTTTTCATTTTGAATTTTGACGACATATTTGGGAATCCAAAATAATAAATAAGGAAAACCTAGTTTATCTTGTTTTTTTGAGGTTAAACTGTAAATTTCGTTCTTTAAATTATAATTAAGCGCCCCAAAAATATATTTATTCTGATTGGAATCGATGAAATTTTGAAGTTGATTAAGGCTAGGAGAATTTTCGATTCGAATAAATTTTTCAACTCCGAACCCAAGAAGAGCACTACCATTGTTACTGTTAAAATAGCAGACTTCTTTCATTCAAGCATTTTTTTGAGGCAATTCAATGCATTTAAGCGCTTTAGATGAAAGATAAACTCGTTGTGCATTTCAATCAAAATTACCTTTAAATTGTTAATTGGACGATTAAAACAAACTTTTCTAAATTCACAATCGGTTATTTGTAAATGAATATCACTTAACTCTGATCATTCTCGCAACCTGTTTCGCTTTGTCAACCAATTCATTTACATTCTCCGAACCGTATGTCAATGCTACAGCCATTCTCCTGTATGGACGAGTGGATGGTTTTCCGAAAATTTTGAAATCAGAGTTAGAAACCGAAGCTGCTTCTGTTAAGCCAGAATAAACAGGGGTTTCATTTGATTCCTTGTCAGCTAAAACAACTGCACTGGCTCCGTTACGAAGTAATTTTACTTCCGGAATTGGCAGACCTAATACAGCACGGGCATGCAGTTCAAATTCTGAAAAATTCTGCGTTCCTGCTAATGTTACCATTCCCGTATCGTGGGGTCTTGGAGAAAGTTCAGAGAAATAAGCCCCTTCTTTGGTTATGAAAAATTCAACACCCCAAATGCCTGCTCCACCAAGCGCTTTTGTGACTTTTTCAGCTATTTCTTGCGCTTCTTTCAAATGTTCAGGATTCATCGGCATTGGCTGCCAACTTTCCTGATAGTCACCACGTTCCTGTCGGTGACCAATCGGCGGACAAAATAAAGTTGGACCATTTTGTTGAGTTACAGTCAATAGTGTGATTTCGTAATCAAAATCTATAAACCCTTCCACAATTACTTCTTTCAAATCACCTCGTGATCCATCCATTGCATAGTTCCATGCTTTTTCGATGTCGGCTTCTGTTTTGATTACCGATTGACCTTTTCCGGAACTCGACATTAAAGGCTTTACCACACAAGGAATTCCACATACATTCACGCCGGATCTTAACTCATCTAAAGTCGTTGCATAGCGATAAGTTGCTGTTCTGACTCCAACTTCGATGGCTGCCAAATCGCGAATAGCTTTTCGGTTCATGGTAAAATTTGCGGCTTTCGCACTCGGAACAACTTGAATTCCTTGTTTTTCATAATCGTGAAATCGCTCGGTGCGAATCGCTTCAATTTCCGGAACAATTAAATCCGGTTGATGCTTGGTTACAATGCGATCCAATTCAGCTCCATCCAACATGTTGATTACTTCAAATTCATGTGCAACCTGCATCGCGGGTGCTTCCGGGTAACTGTCGGCAGCAACAATGTATTGACCTAATCGCTGGCAAGCTATAACGAACTCTTTTCCTAGTTCACCTGAACCTAAAAGAAGGATTTTTTTTCTCATGAAACAAAGGTAAGTAATCGTTCATAATTTGAAAAATGTGTAATCGGTTTCGAGATCGTTGTTTTTTTATTATTAATTTAATGTCTTTAAATACAATTATTTGTCTTTCATAGTGAGATGTTAAATTATTCTGATAGAAAGAAGATGAAATTAGCTGTTCCTTTTGAAAAAAGTGAATATTGGAACTTTCTCATTC
The DNA here is from genome assembly GCA_044339705.1 of Crocinitomicaceae bacterium. Classification (GTDB taxonomy): domain Bacteria; phylum Bacteroidota; class Bacteroidia; order Flavobacteriales_D; family Crocinitomicaceae; genus UBA952. Next base: position 992 of record JBIIVA010000119.1, on the reverse strand, counting down.
TGATGATTCAGTTCAATTAGTAAAGCAAAAAACAATAAAGCACGAATATTTTATCAAAATTCTCATTATATTTGCAGCCGAATTTACGGCGAGATAGCTCAGTTGGTTAGAGCGTTGGATTCATAACCCAAAGGTCCCGAGTTCAACTCTCGGTCTCGCTACCAATAAAATAAAGGTTTCAGGAGTTTTCTTGAAACCTTTATTGTTTTTATGTGGTATGGCAGATCAAGGATCAAGTCAAAAAAAACAAATTGCACAAAATGATCGTTGGAAAACAACGCGAAAAACAGGTGGAACAAGGTTTCTTTGATGGGAGATTTGTGCAAAGAGCAGAAGAATCAAAGAAAACTTATAAACGGAAAGAGAAACATCCGAAGAAGGAGGGGAAATAAAGAATTAATTAGTCTTCTGTTTTTCCCAGTTCTCGTTCTATTTCTTCAATAGTAGGAAGACTTGATGTCTCCATGGTAATTTTCCACCAAGCTGGTGGAAAATTATATCTGTTTCATAAAATTCATAAAAGCGTTTAATATTGTAAAGGTTAGTTTTAGAAAAACCTTCCATATCAGGAAATTCGCTTCTCAAATCATCAGAAAGTGTTTTCATCCAATTATTCCCCCATTGCGTATTCACTGAAACTTCAACCATCATCTTTCCCAAATCCCAATAAAAAGAAATAAGTTCTTGATTGGCGGAAAATGCCACTTTGACACGGGCGATTCGTATGCGGTCTTTTACCTGTTTTAACCAATCGGAATGATATTCAATTTTTGCTTCTAGCTATACTTCCCCCTGGTGTGGCAGTGATACCGTGAACGATTTTGATTTTTGATTGCGTTTTTATCAATGGTTTCTTTTGAACTCAAAATCAAAAACTTTGCTTGTTTCTGTATTTTGAATCAAATCTATTTCTTGCAAGTTCTATCGCTCGATGTAGTTTTTGTTTCAGTACTTCTTGTGAAGGTAATATGGTTAAATAATCAGCTACACGA
>JBIIVA010000118.1:0-7885 GCA_044339705.1 Crocinitomicaceae bacterium | reverse complement strand
TTTTTCCTAGAGGAGCTTTCAATCCAATTCCCAATGAAAGGAAATTTTTAATTATGCCATTGGAGTCTCTGTTTTGGACAAGAATGAAATTCGAAATGACATTTGGATCGCCCATTCCAGTAATAAAATCACTTCCAAAGTCGCGCATTTGAATAGCTGATTGAAAGGGAAAAGAGCCCAACAATTGAACGCGTTCATGGAGTTGCGTTCTAAACTGAATTTCTTGCCCAAACAAGTATTCACTCGAATGACGGACTCCATTCATGTAAGTAGAATAACTACGGTATGAACTCCGAAATCCGACAGTGTGAAATTTCGTCGAGGCAAAGAGTCCAATCGAAGCATTACTGCTAACTCCTCCACAAATATCACAGGGGAAAGAATTAGCGCTCACAATAAGCGTTAACGCTAAAAATAGATTACGCATAAATTTATAATTAATGTCTAATGTTGAATTTCTTCAACGAAAAAGATAAGATCGCCTTCAAATAGATGTGGCAATCAAGAATTAAACATTAAAGTTCGCGCAGGGCGGATGGAAAAAATTAGAATCTAACTCAAAGAAGTATGAGTTTTTGTATTTAAAAAATGATTTTTTTTGGACTAATTTATCAAGATTAATTTCGAAATAGATGGCTGTAGATGAAATAAAAATGGGGCTTTCAATAACTTTTAAATGGGAAAAAGACCCTTCTTGTTTTTCTTTCTGGGACTCGAGCTCTGCATCAGCTTTTTTCAATTGTTTGGCAAGAAAACATTTTCCATTACAATGCATTTCGGGCCGATCTTTGTTCTCACATTCTTTATCAGCGATTTCTTTTTGATTCAGATAGAAGTTTACTTGCCAAAAAACACTATAGGCAGTTTTGCTCAGGAGAATTGCAATAAATAAAAATGAAAAAAGAAATCTCATTCCGGACAAAATTAAAGAAAAAAATAATCTCAAAGAGAAAAAATCAGATTTCACGAGGAAATGGATCCGAAATTGTTTCAACCTTATTTAAATCATAGTTATCACCCGCATTGATTAAACAATTTTCGAGATCTAATATGATTTGTTCTTTATTCATATTCTGCCCGATAAAAACAAGTTCGGTAAGCCTATCTCCCCAATTTTTGTCCCACTTATCCTCAATGTAAGATTTGTTTTCGATAAACGAAGGGTATTTAATTCGTTCGGAAAATTCCATGCTTGCCCACCAAACACCAGCACTTTCAATGCGGGATGATCCACCTGCTTGAGAAAAAGAAATAGCTACATCTGGTCTGGAAGCTAACCAAAACAAACCTTTTGATCGAATGATTGAATTTGGATATTGATTTGATAAATAATTCCAGTAACGTTCGGGATGAAAAGGCTTATGGTTTCTGAAGACAAAAGACGATATCCCATACTCCTCAGTTTCTGGAGAGTGATTTCCTCCTTCCAATTCTTTTTGCCAACCCGCAGAATTTTGCGCTTCTTCAAAATCGAATAGCCGGGTGTTTAGCACATTTTTCAGATCTACTTTCCCAAACTTACTTTGAATTATTTTCGCTGTTGGATTAAGTTTTTTGATTGCCGCCTCCAAAAGACCAAGTGATTCACGATCAACTAGATCTGTTTTATTTAAAATAATGATATTCGCAAACTCGATTTGATCCGTCAAAAGGTTGACAATCGTTCGGTTATCTCCCTCTATATCAGTTAACTGACGATCCATTAGATATTCATTGGAACAAAAATCTTTGAAAAAATTAAATGAATCAACAACGGTTAACATCGAGTCAATGTAACTAAACTTTGAAAGATCAATACCTTGTTCTTCATCCACGAAGGAAAATGTTTGTGCAACGGGAACAGGCTCACTTATACCAGTACTCTCGATGAGAAGATAGTCGAAACGCTTTTCGTTGGCTAACTTTTCTACTTCAACCATCAGATCTTCACGAAGAGTACAACATATACAGCCATTACTCATTTCCACCAATTTCTCTTCGGTACGGGATAAATTGTTTTCATTGGAAATAAACTTGGAGTCGATATTGACTTCACTCATGTCGTTAACAATTACCGCAACTTTTAATCCTTCTTTATTGTGTAAGATGTGATTCAATAAAGTGGTTTTACCTGCGCCGAGAAATCCACTAAGAACCGTGACGGGAAGCTTGTTTTGTTTCATGTAAAGCAATATTAAACCAATCAATTACATTGTTCAAATGTTCTTGACCATAAAGTTCAATGAATTTATTTCTTTCTTCATTTTGTTCGTTACAAAGAACTGATAGTCTTACTTCGATATATTCGAAAGTTAATGAAATCCCACACTTTTTAATAATGCAAAATTTCCACTGCTCATATGTCTTTGAAATCACTTGTTAGAATTCGTGAATCTAATGACTATGGCAATGAACTTCGTAGGTTCCTGTTGAATCGGTGTAACCATTTGCTTCAAGTGTTTCTATCTCCTCGCCACATTTTTCACCAAGTTCAACTTCCGCATTGTTTTTGTAATAGTGGCAACTATGACAATCATTTTTACTGCACGAGTAAATTACAAAAGTTGCCATTGACATAAACGCCAGATAAACTGTTTTCTTTTTCATACCTAATTTATTAATAGTTAAAAAATATGCATTTTTGTATTTTATTAGATTATCCATTAATGCAACACGATTGCAAATATATAAATAAATGCAATTATGTTGCAATAATTTAAAAAAAATGTCTAGAAATACTCTCGCAAAAAAACAAATCCTAGCTTTCATTCATGATTCCGAGCAAGCTGTATCTCATGCCGATATACATAAATCTTTAGGTGAAATCTGCGATCGCGTTACAGTTTATCGCGTTTTGGAACGATTAGTTAACGAAGGTTCGATCCATAAAATTGTGAATACCGATGGTGTTATTAACTATGCAGCATGTAAGAAATGTATTACCAAACACAATCATAATCACGTACACTTTAGTTGTGAGATCTGTAAAGCGTTAACTTGCTTGAATTCTGTAGAATTTACCCTTAATTTACCTACTGAATACGAATTTCGAGAGGCCTACTTTACCGTTTCCGGTATTTGTCCAGCTTGTAAGACTTCTTAATTTTTTACAATTCTGCCCATAATGAAAACCATCAAAACCATCATCATTGACGATGAACGTCTCGGAAGAGAGGAAATAAAATCGTTATTGGTTGAATACATTGAAATTGAAGTCGTTGATGAAGCGCAAAATGGGGAAGAGGGAATTTCCAAGATTATGCAGCACAAACCAGATCTAATTTTTTTGGATGTCTCGATGCCAGGCATGACTGGATTTGAAATGTTAAAACAATTGGATGATGTTCCGCAAGTTATTTTTGTGACCGCTTTTGATGAACATGCATTAAAGGCATTTGAATTGCAAGCGATTGACTATATTTTAAAGCCGATTGATCCCGAACGATTAAGTCAAGCGATTAAAAGGGTTCAGAGTGAACATGCTGAAATAGAGGATTCTGACTTTACAGCTCGCGTTAATAAACTATTAGAACCAAACGACAAAGTTTTTATTAAGGACGGAGAGAAGTGTTGGTTCATTGAACTAAATCGCATTCGAATGATGGAATCAGATGGTAACTACGTAAAAGTGTATTTCGACCAATTTCGACCAATGGTTTTACGTTCCTTAAATAATTTTGAATCACGACTTAACCCGGAATATTTTTTTAGAGCCAATCGCAAATTCATCATCAACCTAAATCACGTTGTTGCCATCGAGACATGGTTTAATGGTGGTTTAAAGGTAGAGCTTTCTAAAGGTGAAAAAGTAGAAATATCTAGGCGACAAGCTATTCGTTTCAAAGAAGTTTTTTCAATTTAATTTTCTCGATTTGCATTTTTTTTGAAACCCAAAAATTTTTGAGGCGTATTAAGCTCATAATTAACATTTAAATTATGACAACTTACATTCAAAAATTAAGAAATAAATCAGTTCGTACCGCTGAAATGAAATTAACCAAGCATCGTGAACTTGGAATTAAAAGTCCATATAACGTATTCGAGGTTGCAGAGTTTTTAGATACAATTAAAAATGCTGAGTCAGGAAATTCACATGCAGATACAATTTTCTTTTCGGTAAATATGAACTAATGATTGATAACAGCTGATCCAATCAGTTCATTATCAATATACCAAGAAGCGAACTGGCCAGGAGTAATTCCACGTTGCTTTTGCTCAAACAAGATATAAAACTCATCCGATTTTTGGATGAGTTTTGCTTTTTGTAGGGGTTGCCGATAACGAATTCGTACCACGCAATCTAACCCATTCGTTAAATCAAAATCATTTCTTCGAATCCAATTAATTGATTCTTTTTCAAGCTTTAAAGCCCATTTATTGAGTCCTGAATGTGATTCTCGTTGCCCTGAATAGACAACATTTGAGGTTGTATCGATTCCAATTACAAAACTCGGCTCAGGTCTTCCACCGATGTGCAGTCCTTTTCTTTGTCCAATCGTGTAATAATGAGCTCCTTGATGCTCCGTTACTTGCATTCCGTCAGTTGGTGAATAAACAAATGGTTCAGACAGTTCCTCAATATTCTCAATCGATGGTTCAATGCGATTGTATTTTTCAAATTGCACTAAGTCACTTGGAATTTCAATAACAGCTCCCTTTTTTGGTTTTAACTGCTGTTGAAGAAAAGTCGGCAAACTGATTTTTCCCACAAAACAAAGTCCTTGCGAATCTTTTTTCTCTGCGGTAACCAAACCGATTTCTTTGGCGATGGCGCGAACCTGAGACTTTTCTAAACCACCTATAGGGAATAGGGCTTTTGAAAGTTGCTGCTGAGAAATCTGACACAAAAAATAAGATTGGTCTTTGTTTTTATCTTTTCCGGCTAAAAGGCCAAAACTTCCATCTTCAAATTCTTTTTTCTGACAATAATGACCTGTGGAAACGTAATCGGCTCCAAGTTCCAAAGCAGCCTTAAGAAAGACATCAAACTTGATCTCACGATTACACAATACATCTGGATTTGGAGTTCGGCCGCTTTCATATTCTCTGAACATATAATCAACGATTCGAGCTTTGTATGCTTCACTTAAATCAATGACTTGAAAAGGAATTCCGAGTTGCTGTGCAATTAATAAAGCGTCGTTAGAATCATCGATCCATGGACATTCGTCTGATATAGTAACTGATTCGTCATGCCAGTTTCGCATGAACATACCTATCACCTCATATCCTTGCTGGATCAACAAATGAGCCGCAACACTCGAATCAACACCACCTGAAAGACCAACAACAACGCGTTTCATAGCACAAAGTTAGCGAAAGCTTAGCGATTCTCTGTGATTTTCTCAACACACTGCATTCCATCAATTGCGGCGGAAACAATTCCACCCGCATATCCAGCACCTTCAGCACACGGATAAAGATTTGTAATTCGAACATGTTGAAGTGTTTCCGAATTTCTTGGAATGCAAATAGGGGAGGAGGTGCGTGATTCCGGCGCGTGGATTACGGCATCATTGGTTAAAAAGCCATTCATTTTTTTGTCAAAATCCTTGAATGCTTGACGAAGACGTTTCACCACAAATGTTGGAAAGATTCGATTCATTTCAACGCTCTCAATTCCAGGTTGGTATGATGATCTCGGAAAATCAATCGATTTTTTACCGATTACAAAATCTTGGAGTCGCTGAGCAGGAACTTTTTGGTTTTTTCCGGCTAACTCCCAGCATCTTTGCTCAATTTCTTTTTGAAAATCAAGACAAACGAATGGATCTTTTTCTTTTCCTTTAAAGTCTTCAGGGAATATACTCACAACAATTCCTGCATTTGAATACGGATTATTGCGTTTGGATGGCGACCATCCATTGGTTACAACCTCATTAGGCTCTGTTGCACAAGGGGCAATGATTCCACCTGGGCACATGCAGAATGAATAAACACCCCTATCTTCAACCTGAGTAACCAAACTGTAGGAAGCAGGTGGAAGATAATCGTCATTCAACCGTCTGTGATATTGTATTTGATCAATTAAATCTTGCGTATGTTCTACTCGAACTCCGAGCGCGAAAGGTTTTGCTTGAATTTCAATTTTTTTTCGATTCAATAATTCGAAAATATCGCGTGCCGAATGACCTGTTGCCAAAATCAGACGTTTGACGTAAAATGTTTCACTATGATTGATTTCAATTCCTTTAATTTCATTTCCATTCAAATGAAAATCAGTGAGTTTCTTTTCAAAAAGAATTTCACCGCCACAAGCAATTATTTTCTCCCGAATAGCTGTGATGATTTGAGGAAGTTTATTTGTTCCAACATGTGGATGAGAATCAATGAGAACATCATTTTTCGCTCCAAAATAAACCAGCAGTTTTAATACTTTTTCGATATCTCCTCGCTTTTTGGAACGTGTGTAAAGTTTTCCATCAGAATAGGTCCCTGCACCACCTTCTCCAAAACAATAATTTGATTCGGGATTAAGAATTCCGTACTTGTTCAATAATGCCAGATCGCGGCGGCGGCTGCGAACGTCTTTTCCGCGCTCGAAAATGATTGGTTTTAAACCTAATTCCACGGCTCTTAAAGCAGCAAAAAGTCCTGCAGGTCCTGCGCCAATGATGTGAACGGGTTCTGAATTTTTAACGGATTTAAACTCAAAATAGATTTTGTTTCCAGGAAGTTCTCCATTTGTTTCAACCTCAAAAACACAATTAATCTTAATCGATTTTTTACGTGCGTCAATGCCCCGTTTTTTCCAACGAAAATCAATGTGTGTTTCTTTTGAAAGATTTAATTTGTTTAAAATAATGCTCTTTAAAGCACTTTCATCTTTAGCCTGCTCAGGCGAACATTGAAAACTCACCTCTTGCATTAGCCTTCAAAAATGATGGAAAACCACCAGCCTTTGTTGTAAAGCTGATTAATGGGGTTTGAAACAGGAGTCCAATCTTGGATGAAACTACTTCTAAATCCGTGTGAATATTTGAGTTCCAGACCGAATTTGAAATAGGGCGCAAAAAACTCAACTCCTCCTCCTATTTGTCCTTGAAAATCATTTTTTTTGATTTTAATAAACGGATCGATGAAGCTTTGAGAAGCTTTTTCTTGGGATTGAAGATCAATAGAGTATTGACCGCCAATTAATGCGTATGCCGTAAAATTATTGTAGCGTTTGGTTCGAAATTGCAACATCAATGGAAAATCCAAACTGGTAGAGTTGATTCGTTCCTCACCAATACCATCTCTAAAATTTAAACTGTCTAAGCTTTGATAGTTCAAAACGCGCTCTTGAAAGGATAGAGTAGGGATGAAACGCAAGCGCAACATGGGCGTTCCCAATTTCATCGTTGAAAGAATTCCCAATTGTCCTCCTGGTTGACTGTTGTTCGACAAAGAAACCAAACCGTATGTTTGATAAGCGTCATTTTTTTGATAAACCGTGAAATCTGATGAGTTGACCCCTAACATAAAGCCAAAATGAAACAATCTTTTATCGAAATTTTTATACCGCTCTTGTTTATATTTTTGACCAAAACTGGCAAAGAATAAAAGCAACTGAGCAATTAAAAATTTGTTTTTCATTTTTTTAGTAAACGTTAAAACACAATCAATGTTTCAACTTATTTAATTCCTCTTTAAAGTTAGAAATTCAGCCCCGAACAAGTTTGGATTTTACCTGCTTATAAATTGGCTTTTCCAAAACTTCTCTGAAAATATTCATTCGGAAAAGGTTGCCTTTATCTCGGATAAGATTGTGTATGCTTTTTCATCTTTTGTAAAATAGAACTAACTACATGACAAAAATTATAAACAATTGATTATCAGTAAATTATCTTTCAAATTACTTGTTTAAAACCTTGAAAATCAGTATCTTAGATGATGTTACCACACAATCATTTAAGCCCGATTT
>JBIIVA010000115.1:0-8005 GCA_044339705.1 Crocinitomicaceae bacterium | reverse complement strand
TACAACTGACAATAATTGTGCTACAAACAACCAACCTCATTACACATTCTTCAATTGGAATGGAGCAAACACAACATCATGTATCATTTCGGATAATGCAAATCTAACGACAAGTTGGTATAGTGTGAAAGTTCAATTCAATCCTGCAAATGATGAATGGCGTCTCTTTGTCAGAAATGACGGAGGTTCAAAAGGTGATGCTCAGACGCTCAACGATTCTCATTGTAAAGGAGCAAACGTGGATGCAACGTACACTTCTTCAAATTTGGCCATTATGGGCATTTATGCTTGTGTTCCCGATGATAATAACTTACGCAGCACAAGGTGGGACAATATTCGCATAAAAGTTGGTGTTCCACTTTTAGGATGTCCTTCCACAACATCATTGTGCGGGGCATACTCCATTTGTAATACTCCTGTTATAAATTCACAGCCAACAAATCAGCCCATTTGTTCTAGTGGAAATGCAACCATTTCAGTTTCCACATCACCTTCAAGCGAACCTTTTCAATGGCAGTATTACAACGGTACTTCGTGGGTTAATGTTACCAACGGGTCGCCTTCAGGTTTTTCTTACACGAACCAAACGACATCTTCATTGAGTATTTCAACCTCAAATGCCAATTGTGGAGACTATCAATTTAGAGTAATTACCGGTTCTTCAGGTTGTTCTGTAAATTCAAATTCAGCAATAGTTTCAGTAATCAGAGCAGAACGAATCGCCCCCACTGGTCAGCAGTGCAGTGAGACCTTAATTAATTTTAATGCCTGCCCAACAGGAGCAACGTATTCTTGGAATGTAACAGCTCCATCAGGAACTTCATCCAATCCAAATTCAGGAAATGGACAAACTTTTTCCTTTACACCTACGAATAATTCCGGATTATCTCAAACATTTAATGTTTCGGCTTCAATTACATATCAAGGACTTGCATGTCCTTTTACATTCTCTCCAACTATTGTTTCTCCTTCTGAGGCTGGGGTTATCAGTGGTGCCTCTGATGTCTGTGTAGGGAGTACATTAAACTTAACAAGCAATGGAAATTCTGGCGGTACCTGGACCTCTTCGAATAATGCCATCGCCTCTGTCAATTCCTCGGGTGTGGTAACAGCAAATAGTGTTGGTTCTGCAACAATTACATACACGGTCAACGCAACAACACCATGCACAGGAACAGACATTGCAACCACTTCAATTTCTGTCTTCGATGGATTAAATGCTGGAACATTATCCTCAAATAATCAAACCTTGTGCGTAGGAAATACCACCTTAATCTCAACTAACGGAAATCCAGGAGGAAGTTGGATATCATCAAACAATAATGTTGCCACTATTGATGCTAATGGTTTGGTGACTGGAGTTAGTCCAGGAACGGCAACAATTACATACACGGTAAGTTCTGCCAATTGTGGCGGAGCCACCGAATCTTCGACTATCAATTTAACTGTAGAATCATCCGTAGATGCAGGAATTTTGTCATCCAATGCAACAACAATATGTGTTGGCAATACAACTACAATCAGCTCAAATGGGACCTCCGGAGGAGCATGGTCTTCATCCAATAATTCAATTGCAACCGTCGATGCTAATGGCGTTGTTACGGGTGTTAATCCTGGTACAGTTACAATTAATTATCAGGTAACTTCATCAAACTGTGGGGGTTCAACTGACAATGAAACATTGACAATTACAGTGTCCTCTACTGCAGATGCAGGAACTCTTTCTTCAAACAATACAACGATATGTGTGGGAGGTACTTCATCCATTAGTACGACTGGAAATCCAGGAGGAAGTTGGACTTCATCAGACAATAATGTTGTCACTATTGATGCCAATGGTTTGGTTACTGGAATTAGTTCAGGAATGGTAACCATTACCTATACAGTGAATTCGTCGAACTGTGGCGGAACTAGTGAGTCTTCAACTATTTCAATTACAGTTACTCCCGGATCCAATGCAGGAGTAATTTCAGGAGTTAATTCACTTTGTGAAGGGGAAACCACAACCATTAATACCAATGGTGATCTGGGTGGAACTTGGTCCTCGTCTAATACCAATATTGCAACAATCAATTCAGTTGGATTAGTCACTGCTATTAGTTCAGGAATAGTAACTCTGACATATACAGTTTCATCTGCTAATTGTTCAGGATTATCAGATGTTGCAACATACACGTTAACAATTAACGAAGGGCCAAATGCCGGTATTTTGTCTGGGTTGAATGGATTATGTCAAGGGGGATCAACAACAATTACATCGAATGGAGACATTGGTGGTAATTGGACATCTTCAAATCCAAATGTCGTTAACGTAAATCCGAATGGAGAAGTGATAGCAGTTGCACCGGGATTAGCAACCATAACCTATACCGTTTCGGCGACTTCTGTAGGATGTTCTAATTCACTTCCATCATCAACTTCATCTATTAATATTGTTGTAAATCCAACACCAACAGTTTCAGTAAACAATGCTACGATATGTCCAGGGGCTTCAGCAAATCTAATCGCCACGCCATCCGTAAATGGAGGTACTTTTAATTGGACTCCGGGGGGGCAAACTTCTAATTCGATTTTAGTCTCCCCAAGCTTAAATACAACATATAATGTGGTATATTCGATAAATGGTTGTTCAAGCTCACCCGCTTCAGCTGTTGTTACAATCAATCAAATAATATCGGTTTCTTTTACGGCCAATCAAACTTCGGGTTGTGTACCTTTAACAATACAATTTAATAGTGTGGGTTCGAATTTAACAGATTGCGTTTGGAGTTTTGGGGGTGTTGAAACAGCAAATGGCTGCGCAGTAACTCATACTTTTGATAGTCCTGGTTGCTTCGATGTTATCCTTACGTCCAATCAAAATGGGTGTTCAACTTCCAGTACTCAAACTTCCTTTATTTGTGTTGAAGATCAACCTATTTCTAGTTTTAGTGTGAGTCCAACAACTTTTAGTGAATCATCAGATTTGGTTAATTTTTCTAATAATTCAATAGGTGCCAGTTCATACATTTGGAGTTTTGGAGATGGTCAGAATTCTAATCTTGAAAATCCATCTCATTTTTATTTAAATACTACCAATGGAATCATTGTTCAATTGATTGCTTTTTCAGATTCAGGCTGTTCAGATACTTCTGTCGTGAGTATTCCATATCAGGAAGGAGAAACATTTTATGTTCCAAATTCATTTACTCCAGATGAAGATGAACATAATCAAGTTTTTGTTCCGGTTTTCACATCAGGTTTTGATCCCTATAATTTTCAAATGTTAATTTTTGATCGTTGGGGAGAATTAGTTTTTGAGTCTAATGACTCGAAAATAGGGTGGGATGGAACGAATGGTTTGAATGGTCATAAATTTCAAGATGGCACTTACACATGGAAAATTTCTTTCAAAAACCTTTACAATGATAAAAGAAAATCAGTTGTTGGACATGTTACATTAATTCGTTAATTTCTTTATTTCATCTTTTTGTAATATTCAGAAATTAAGTTAAGTCTCTTTATTTCTATTAAAACATTGTTTGGAAGATTAGACAAGCTTAAATCTGAGAACGAAATGACATTTTGAGATTTTAGGTCTTTTAAAACATTTAATAATAACATACTATCTATCTCTGATGAAAGTTTTACTTCATGTTCATAATTCTCCTCGATTAATGGCCATTTACTACTCCAACTTTTCAAATTTTCCAATAGAGCATTAACGCAATTAATAATTTTATCAATGTCAAAAGAATTGGATAATTTATGCAAAATAGTAGTTCTATTATGATGAAAAATATTGAATGCTTCTATCAAAAAATCTGAATTTATAGGATTGATTTCCATTGGTTCCCTTGTTTGCCGTTCAGTCTCTAGACCAAGGAGCTGCCGTACTCGTTTTAACTTCAAAAGTTTATCAAGTTTTGAAATTAGTAATTGAGGGACATGATTTTGAGCAATAATTTGTTTTTTTAGCTCAAAAATTTTTAGTTCAATGACATCTGTAGAATCGTAAATAGAATCAATACCAAGAAATTTTAAGGCTTCATTTTCATTCATCTCCTCTATTTCGACGCATTCGAATATTTAGAAATTCAACACACAAGGAATATACCAATGCAAAATAAACATATCCTTTCGGTATTTGCTGATGAAAGGCCTCTGCAACAAGTAATACACCAATTGTTACTAAGAAGCTCAGTGCAATCATTTTTACCGTCGGATTTTATGAAATAAATTTACTTATTTGCCCGCTAAATAAAAGCATTACGATCATGGATACAATGACGGAAAAGTAAATAATTACCATGGGATCATTACCGGACTCATTTCGAATTCCGTTTGTCATTCCGATTGCTGAAATAACGGAGTCGAAACTAAAAACAAGATCAACCAGCACGATTTGGGTAATGATTCCAGACATTGTCGATTTTGTTTTACTTTGCCCATCCTCTTCGTTTCCTTTTACGCTCTTGTGCATTTCAATGGTGCTTTTGTAAATCAAAAATAAACCACCGATTAGTAAAACCAAACTTTGTCCAGAAATGCCAAATCCAAAAACATAAAATAATGGAGTTGTCATTGCAATAATTACAGAAACTATTCCCAAAAGAATAATTCTGACTACTAATGCCAACATAAGTCCAATATTTCTTGCTTTTCTTTTTCTTTCTTTCGGAAGATTATCGGTTACAATTGAAATGAAAATAATATTATCTATTCCCAAAACGATTTCCAACAGGGTTAAAATGACAAGGTATGTCCACCCTTGAACGGTTCCAAGTATTTCAAAAAACTCCATCATGATTTGTGTAAATAATTAAAAAAGAATTCAAGGTCTTTCGGATTCTGCTCCGAATCGGTATTAATTTCAAGTAGTTGTGTATTATTTTTTTCGTTGAATATATGCTCTAAAGCTTGAAACAATTCACTTCTTTCGTTAATTGATTCGCAAATTAATCCATAAGCAGTTGCAATAGGTTGCGCTCGATGTGTTTGTTTTGCCTCGAAATATTTTGTTCCCTGCTTGGAAGTCGCCGGTCCCGGGATGATTTTAAAAATTCCTCCACCTTGATTGTTTACAACAATGATTTTCAGGTTTTTTGGAAATTCTGCCATCCACAGAGCATTGCTGTCGTATAGAAACGAAATATCTCCAGTTATCAAAAAATGTTGTTGATTCGGATTAGCAATTGCAGCTCCAACTGCCGTGCTGGTAGAACCATCAATTCCGCTAGTTCCTCGATTTGATTCGTAACGAACATTTTTAATTGGATCAAATAATTGACAATATCTCACTACTGAACTGTTTGCCATGTGCAGAACAGCGTTTTCGCGAATAAATTGAAAAATTGCATCAAAAACTATCAAATCCGTCAACTTATCAAGCTGCTGAATGCAATCTAAAATGCGATCTTTGGCTATGTAATCAAGTGTTTTCCAAGGTCCGAAATAGTTATTCGTGTTTTTCGAAAAATCAATTCGATTTAGTTGTTCGAAGAAAGTGTCCGGATACATTTCAATGCTCTCTGTTAAACATTGATAGGTGTCCATCCACGGAAAATCGTACCCAATTTTCCAATGCTTTTTCGGTTTATTCTTCCGAAGAAATGACTTTATTTTTTTCGAAACGACAGCTCCACCAACTGTAATTAATATATCGGGTTGGTATTTCTCAAGGTTGCTTGATGAAATACCGTTTAATGTTCGGTCAATGCATGAAATGAACGATTCATCGAAAAGATTTGAGGTGTTCTCAGTCAAAACTACAACATTCGAGTTTTGTGCGAAACGTGCCAATTCGATGTTCAGTTTGTCATTTACAGTCAATTGTCCACATAAAACCATGATTTTTGATGAAGACAATGTTTGAGTAGCAACCTCAAGAAACTCGTTGCTTAAATCATTTACAGTATTTTGATCTCGAATGATTCGATTATAATTTTCTGACTTTTCAATCGTATTGTAAAGAGGTTCGCTTAATCCAATATTAAGATGAACAGGACCTTTCCATTTTCCAAAAAGATACGACATTCCCTCTGAGGTATCTAATTGCACTCGCCATTTGTTTTCTTCCGAAAAGTTTGTCTCATCAAGCGAAATTGAAAAACGAATGTGAGATCGAAAGAGATCCTGTTGAACAATGGTCTGTCCATCGCCTTGATTGACCCAATTTTTTGGTCTGTCGGCTGTAATGACTAAAAGTGGGATGTTTCTGTAATATGCTTCTGCTAGAGCAGGGTAGTAGTTCAAAGCAGCCGATCCTGATGTACAACAAATCGCTACGGGTTCGTTTAATTCTTGAGCCATTCCCAAGGCAAAAAAAGCAGCTACACGTTCGTCATGAATTACAAAAGTTTCGAAAAAAGGATTCTCGTCGAACGTAATTGCAAACGGAGCATTTCTAGAACCCGGAGAAAAAACGATCTTCTTAATCCCATGAGCCTCGCATTGATCAACAATCAATTGCACAATTTCCTTATCGCTTGCCAGCATGCTGCAAAATTAAACTTTTTGAATCAGGTCGCTGATGGTTTTACTTTTATTTTCGGTTTCAATCCATTCTTTTTCTGGATCGGAATCAACCGTGTAACCACCACCGAGGTAAAAGTATATTTTTCCAGGAAAAATTTGACAACAGCGCAGATTAACATAAAATGAAGCATTTTCATTGTTGATCTCTCCAATGAAACCACTATAGATTTCTCGATCGTGCGGTTCAATTTGTCGAATAACTTCAAGGGATAAATTTTGAGGTAATCCGCTAACTGCCGGAGTAGGATGGAGGGCTCGAATTACAGCATCAACAGTCTGCTCTTCGAACGTAAAACTAAAATCAGTTCGCAAGTGTTTTACCGGTCCGGCTTGATATTCATAGGGTCCTGATTTTTCAATTTCATTTATTTTCAGTGAATTGAGTTCTTCTTCAATGAATTTAGACACATAAATCTGTTCCTTTTTTTCTTTTTCACCCCAAGCTTCCGAATCTGTTGATTTTTTCGTTCCTGCTAATGAAATTGTGAATCCATTCTGTTTTATTTTTCTCAACAAAATTTCAGGTGAGGCGCCAATCCATGTTCCAAGCGTCGCATCACTGAAAAAGTAAACAAATGCATCCGGATATGTTTCAGTCATCAGATAAAATAAATCGAGACTTTTCTTTTCGTCAAAATCACATTCTTTTATTCGCGATAGAACCGTTTTTTGTATTCCAATGTTTTTTATCGTAGAAATTAATACACTACCTTGTCGTAAGTAATCTTCTCTAACTAAAACATAGGGGATTTCTTTAAGAAAATATAATTCATCTGGAGATTCGTTTTCTTCAAAAATGTACTTTTTTTCTCCTTCAAAATCACTCACAAAAAATCCTTCATCCATTGAACTATTGTAAGGAATGAATCGACCTTTCTTTTGAACAATTTCTTTACCAGGAAAACGATAGATGAGCATTTAGGCTTTTTTATCAATTATCATAACCGTTAGCCTGCCTGTGCAAATGAGACGTTCTGTTCCTTCTTCGCGGATATCTACTTGCCAAAGGTGTGTTCTTTTTCCTGCATGAATAATTTTTCCGGTAGCCAGCACAAATCCCGATTTAATTCCCCCAATATGATTGCAGTTAATTTCCAGTCCGACAGGTTGTTGTTTATCAAGGTCAATAAGTAGGGTAGAACCCATCGAACCAATGCTTTCAATTAAGGCTGCACTTGCTCCTCCATGTAGTAAACCCATCGGTTGCTGAGTTCGCGAATCAACTGGCATTCTTGATATTACATAATCTGTTCCAAGTTCAATGCACTCAATGCCTAATTGCTCCATCAATGTATACTTATTCATTTGATTGATCCAATCAAGCGACACTTGTTTTAGTTCCATGATGCAAATTTAATTCTTAAACGTCACAGTAGGTAAATTGTGCTGTTCTGAGGAGTCAATATTTAACGTAAACGAGTTTTTTTAAAAAAAATACTTGTCAGTTTTCAAAACATTACTACTTTTGCCCCGGAGAGTTGGCAGAGTG
>JBIIVA010000114.1:0-8042 GCA_044339705.1 Crocinitomicaceae bacterium | reverse complement strand
TTGATTTATTATTAGATCCAAATACCGAAAGGATAGAGATTGGGGCAATTGCAGGCTATGGAATGTACAAAGAACATGGAGGCTGTCCTGCCGGCGGGGTTGTTGTTGTTATCGGATACGTTAAAAGCAGACAATGCATCGTTGTCGCTAATGACGCCACGGTTAAAGCGGGAGCTTGGTTTCCCATTACAGGTAAGAAGAACCTGAGAGCACAGGAAATTGCCATGGAAAATCACTTACCAATCATTTATCTGGTTGATTCAGCGGGTGTTTATTTACCAATGCAAGATGAGATTTTTCCGGATAAAGAAAACTTCGGTCGAATTTTCCGAAACAATGCCATCATGAGCTCTCGAGGAATCATTCAAATTGCCGCAGTCATGGGGAGTTGTGTGGCAGGTGGCGCTTATCTGCCTATCATGTCAGATGAATCCTTAATCGTGAATAAAACAGGCACTATTTTCCTAGCAGGTTCATACCTTGTGAAAGCAGCAATAGGCGAAAGTATCGACAATGAATCCCTAGGCGGAGCGACTACCCAAACTGAAGTTTCCGGAATCTGCGATTACAAAGTTGAGAATGATCAAGAGTGTTTGGCAACAATTCGTGACTTGATGGGTAGAATTGGTAAGAAAGAAAATGCTGGATTCAATCGAGAAACCCCTGCTCTACCTCAAGAAACAATCAAAAATATTTATGGGATCCTTCCTGCTGATCGTTCGAAACCATACAATACACGTGAAATTTTGAAATGTCTCGTAGATAATTCCGAATTCACCGAATACAAACCATCGTATGGAAAATCAATCGTGACTGCCTATGCGCGCATTGACGGTTGGAGTGTTGGAATTGTTGCCAATAATCGTGAAATCGTGAAAAATGCGAAGGGTGAAATGCAGTTTGGAGGGGTTATTTATTCTGATTCAGCTGACAAAGCTTCAAGATTCATTATGCTTTGTAACCAGAAAAATATTCCACTGGTTTTCCTTCACGACGTAACCGGCTTCATGGTTGGCTCGAAAAGCGAGCAAGGTGGAATCATTAAAGATGGCGCAAAAATGGTAAATGCGATGTCGAATAGTGTTGTTCCAAAGTTTTCGATTGTAATGGGAAATTCTTACGGTGCCGGAAACTATGCAATGTGCGGAAAAGCGTATGACCCTCGCCTGATCGTTGGTTGGCCAACTGCAGAGATTGCGGTGATGTCGGGAGCTGCTGCTGCCAAAACATTATTACAAATTGAAGTTGCCACACTTAAAGGAAAAGGGGAAGAAATTACACCAGAAAGAGAAAAAGAGTTATTTGACTCGATTAAAAGTCGTTACGACGAACAGATTTCACCCTATTATGCAGCCAGCCGTTTGTGGATTGACGCTATTATTGATCCAATAGATACACGTAAGTGGATTTCCATGGGAATTGAAATAGCGAGTCATGCTCCAATCGACAAACGTTACAACGTTGGTGTACTGCAAACCTAGTCTTCTGCAGCACTTTTCTTGCCGTTGAAATAGAACGTGTAAGCGAAACCAACGTTTAAGAACGAACTTGTTTTTGAAAATTCCTCGTTTGCATAACCTAATGTTGAGTCATAGCCAATTGTCCAAGGGGCAAAAGAATAACCATAAAACGGATATCCAATTGTCAATCGATAGGAAGAATTCACATCTGCTGACAACACGAACCCAATCGTAGGTTCAATGAATAGAGCCTCCGTTTGACGATAAATCATTCCTTGTTTTCTTAATAAATCGCTGACGGCAAAACTTTGTAGATAGCCGAATTTACAGCCGATGTCAGTTCCAAAGCGATCAGTCCAAAATTTTTCATGTCCGAACTTCAGGAATGCCGCTGCAGTATGAATACCTCCAAAAACCTTAACAGGCATTCTAAATTCATTTATAGCAAAATAAGAATAATGAACTCCTATACCAAAAGAAATTCCACTTTTCAAACTATACTGATAGTAAGGTGAGGCACTAACCAAACCCTGCATGATCGTTTTATAAGGTTTATTTACAAACGAATTTGGTAAACAAAGTTCAAATGTAAAAGAATCATCAGGATCAATTTTTTGAGCACTGATATTCATTGAGATTGAAAGAAGAAGAAAAAAACTGACAACTTTCCTCATTTAAATTACGCGATATACAAAGTTTTTATGGTTTAAAATTACAAATTTAAAACGCAAAACAACTTGTTTAGTGTTTTTACGTGGGCAAGATAAAGAAATTTCTTACTTCTTAAAATTTTGTAATCCTTTCATCAAAAACGACTTGTAACTTTGAATGTCTGGTGTATAGCCGATCGCTTCCGTCAAATCGTTTCCTTCATGATCAATTACCACATACAAGGGTTGCTGAAAACTATTATATTTCTCGATCTGCATTTCAGCCCATTTGTTTCCAACGTTTTTGATTTGTCGTTTTGCTATTTCAGAATATCTCACTTCACCTGCCGGCAAAGGAGTTCGATCATCGCAATACAAAGAAGCAATCACGAATTTTGTTTGAAGTAAAGGTCTTATTTCATCGTTTGTCCAAACTGTAGATTCTGTTTTGCGGCAGTTTTGACAAGCATGTCCTGTAAAATCCAACAAAATAGGTAGATTCTTCGATTTAGCATACTCTGTGGCAGTTTTGAGATCATGAAACACGAGAATTGAGCCATCACCAACTGGGTGCATTTCAGCTAAATATTTCTCAGAGATAGAGTCCTTAGTAACTCCGGTTTCCAAACCACCATTAACATATCTGAAGTTATCTTCTGAATGCGTTCTGGGAGGAGCTATTCCATCAATCAACTTCAATGGCGCCCCAAACATACCAGGTAACAAATAAACCGCAAAAACTAGTGCGAATAGAGCGAACATGAAACGTGTTACACTTAATTTTTCAAGAGGTGAATCGTGTGAGAATTGAAGTTTCCCTAGCAAATAAATTCCCATAATCAAGAAAAGTACAAACCAAATAGCCACAAACCATTCTCTTGAAAGAATTCCCCAATGGTAAGCCAAATCTACAGATGACAAGAACTTCAAAGCCAAAGCTAATTCCAATAGACCTAAAACAACTTTCACTGAATTCAACCAGCCACCTGATTGAGGTAAAGAATTCAACCAACCCGGAAAAATTGCGAATAGCGTAAATGGAATGGCTAGAGCTAATGAAAAACCTGTCATACCAATTGCAGGTGTGAAATAAGACCCGGAAGTTGCAGCTTCAACGAGTAAACTTCCAATAATCGGACCTGTGCATGAAAATGATACCAAACCCAGTGTAAAAGCCATAAAGAAAATACCAAGAAATCCACCTTTATCCGCCTGCTGATCCATTTTGTTCACCCACGAGCTAGGCAATTGGATTTCAAATGCTCCAAGAAAGGAAAATGCGAATAGTACGAATATTCCGAAGAAAATCAAGTTCATCCATACGTTCGTTGAAAGATCATTTAATCCCAAAGGACCAGTTGCCGCGGTAAAAATGACTCCAAATGTTACATAAATGAATATAATCGATAAACCGTAGGTCAGTGCTTTAAATATAGCCTCTCTTTTCGATTGTGACTGCCTTGTAAAAAAAGTAACTGTCATTGGAATCATCGGGAACATACAAGGAGTTAACAGCGCAACGAGACCCGCGAGGAACCCTGCTAAAAAAATGACAAAATTGGAATCTTTTTCTTTCTTATTGGGTTGTTTCTTTTCTAAAGGTTTAGCCACCGACTGTTTTGAATTAACGTCAGTATCAATAGCTTTTACACTCGTTGTATCTACTGTTTCAACGGTTGCATTTTTGATTGGCACGAAACCGTTAACCTTAATTTTACTTTCATAGTCAAATGGTCCCACACAACCATCAGCATTACAAAGCTGAAAAAAGTTGATGGCAAAATCTACACTGAATTCATCCTTGGTCAAAACTTCGATTTGTTGCTTGAAAATTGCTTTTTTCTCAAAATAAAATGAAGTACCGAGATCATCTAGATGTTTGATTGCCTTACCTATTTCAAAAGGCTTTCCAACCAATTTAAAGTTGGGAGACTTTTTGAAATCAAATTGAGGAACCAAACCGGTCCCGTCTGCTTTCGCAGGATCATGTTTCAGCGAAAAAATATGATATCCTTCAGTAATTTTTCCTGTGAAGACCAAATTAGCATGCGAATCATCGATCTTTTCAACAGTCATTTGCCATTTAATAAAATCCTCCATTCCTTGACTAAATGAGAGGAATGATAAACAAATGCAAAACAAAAAGAACGAAAGTCTCTTCATAAATTATGGATTTACTTGAATTGAAAAAGGAACATCGATTGGCGGCAAACACATTTTATCATCACAAACCATGTAATTAACGATTCCTTTTATCGTGGTCGCCTTTTTTATCTTAAATGGAATTTCAACGATGTAAATATTTTCAAATTGATAAACAACAGATTCAAAATTTGGATCGAAAAGTCGAACCGGAATTCCTTCTTCCTCAGGTTTTCCCTTTTGAATCGCATCATTATTTTTCTCAAAAGAAAAACTAACAGGAATGGGACCTGCATTCTTTTTAGTCCTTGTAGAATAAACGTGCCAATGTGGATCAATTCTTCCGTACACGACCACTTTTTTCATGGTTTTATCATATTCGAAAGTCCAATTGACGTGATTCTGTGAGAACGAAAAAAATCGAAAAATCAAAAAGAAAGCAAGAAAAAAAAACTTTAACATCTTAAATTTTAACCTCTATCAACCTGCTAATAGGTATCCATACTCCACCCTTAAGACAAATGAATTTGGTTCCTGCGGCCCAAATAGTTGTTTCCACACGTTTAACGCTTTCATCATCACGAAAAAAAATAGAGACTTTGGTTCTGTGTGAGTTGCCGAGAATGGTTGCTTTTTCGATTTGATTAAGAAGATCTGGATGCTGCTCGACTTTCGACTTATCGTTAAACTTCAGTGAAGGAATGATTTCCTTTTCAATTAATGTCGCTTCCATTTTAGGTGATTTAGAATGATTCAAACGAATATAACCAAAATATTTCGATACTCTATCAAATTTACTTTTTTTTAATAATTTTTACCAAATTAATTTGGCCTGAGCTGAAACTGATTGGTCTGAAAAAACACCTTCATCGAATAAAAACTTACCTGCAACTGCAATCATTGCTGCATTATCCGTACAATAATCAAACTTAGGTATATAGATTTTAAAACCAAAATTTTCAAGTTCTTTTAGTGCCGTTCGTAAACCACTATTTGCAGAAACGCCCCCAGAAATCGCAATCTGTCTAATTCCTGTTATTTTAGAAGCGCTTTTCAACTTTTCAATCAATATTTCAATAATCGTTTGCTGTATCGAGGCACACAAATCGTTTAAGTTATCATCAATAAATCGCGGGTATTTTTTAGTTTCAGCAATTAGAAAATAAAGTATGGATGTTTTCAATCCACTAAAACTGAAATCTAAACCTTCAATCTTTGGCTTTGAAAAACGAAAAGCTTGTTTGTTTCCCATTTTAGCAAACTTATCAATCAAAGGCCCTCCAGGATAAGTCAAGCCTAGCATTTTTGCTGCTTTATCGAACGCCTCTCCTGCAGCATCATCAATCGTCCTACCAATTATTTCCATATTATTGGCACTATTGACTTTGACAATTTGAGTATGACCACCCGAAACTGTCAAGCATAAAAATGGAAAATCAGGTTTATTTTCACCAGCATCATCGATGAAATGAGCAAGAATGTGTGCTTTCATGTGATGGACAGCAATCAAAGGAATTTTTCTCGCCAGAGCGAAAGATTTTGCGAAAGACGTGCCGACCAATAATGAACCTAATAGTCCCGGTCCCTGGGTAAAGGAAACAGCATCAATTTCATCGATTCCAACGCTTGCTTTTGAAATAGCGGCATCAACAACACGAACGATGTTTTCTTGATGCGAACGACTTGCCAATTCAGGCACCACACCGCCATATTGCTCATGAATTAATTGATTAGCCGTAATGTTAGATAAAATAGAATAATTCTTGAGAATTGCAGCAGAAGTGTCGTCACACGAAGTTTCAATGCCTAAAATGATTGTTTCCTTGCTAGCCAAAAGATTACTAAATTTGTGTTATTGATGACAAAATTACTTAAAATAGCCACTAAAGCGATTGGTTTTACAGTCGAGTGGATTCTAATTTTGTTTATTGCTTTTGCTTTTTTAATTCGAAGCTATCCTTTTCAAACCTACCTTGCTCAACAAGCAACATCATATCTCTCGAAGCAACTGAATACCAAATTTGAAATCGGTAGGGTTGAAATTGTATTCCTCAACCATATTTTACTGAAAGATGTATTGATTTTAGACTTGAAAAAAGATAGTATTCTCTATGCTAAACAAATTCAATTAAAGATAGACAAACTGAATCTAGTTAAAAATGAATTTATTATTGGTAAAACCGAGTTAAATACAGGGAAAATAGGTATTAATCGGGAGAAAAAAAATGGCGACTATAATTACCAATTTATCGCTGACTATTTTTCAAGTGAATCAAAGTCAAAAAGCAAGCCAATAGCTCTCAGTTTTAGGAATATTTCGATTTCTAATTTCAATTTGAGGTTTGACGATTTTCGAAAAAGCCAACTTGAATATGGATTGGATTATGACCACATTAAAATAAAGGATTTTGACATCAACATTTCCAATCTTGAAATTAAAGATGATGTTGTTGCATTGAATCTGAATAGCCTGAAATTAAAAGAACAATGCGGTCTGAAGATTGAAAATCTAAAAAGTCAGATTAACATTTCTTCAAACGGCATTCGACTGAAGAAATTTCACTTAAAAACTCCTAAAACGAAATTAAATTGCTCAAAATTATTCCTCGTTTTCAACGACTGGGAAGATTTTGATGCGTTTGAAGATAAAGTAAAATTTGATATTGACATTCAACCAAGCAATGTTTCTCTTAGCGATGTGTCAATTTTTGCCCCGGATATCGAAGGGATGGACGCAAGCGTTTTAATTCAAGCAAAAGCTACAAATCCGCTTAGCAACCTGACTATTTCTAATCTCGATTTACGTTTCGGAAAAAAAACAATTATAAAAGGAAATTTTGTGCTACCCGATTTCAGAAAGGATGGAATGGCTAAATTGAACGAGGAATTAAAATATGCTTATTTAGATTTCGAAGATATTAAATCGTTTAATCTGCCAAAGGGGAATGGAAAAATAACAATCGATGATCCCATTTTAAAATTTGCTTTTGCCGAAATATTCAATTTAAAAACAAGCGGCATTTTAAATAATTTTAATTTGATTTTCAATAAATTAAATACTAATATCGGAAGTATAAGTTTAAACGATAATCTTGCAATCAGTCAAAAAAACAATTCCACCTTTTTTGTTCCTACATCAAATGATTCGTCTTTGTTCACGGTAAACGACTTTAATTTATCAGAGTTCATCAACGATAAAAATTTTGGATTAGTAAGCGGGAATTTAAAACTTCAAGGTATCATTTCAAATGAAGGAAAACTAGAGCTTTCAAATATTTCAGCTGATTTAAGACAATTTGACTTTGGAAATTACTCCTATTCTTCTATTACGATTGATGATGCAGCCCTAAAAGACGACATCATAGAAGCTAAAATTCATATTTCTGACCCTAATCTTAACTTAACTTATAATGGGAAAATCTCAATTGGTCGAAAACAAAAATACGCTATAGATTTAAATGTCGAAAAGGCTCTGTTGACAAAATTGGGCTTTACTTCCTCTGAAAACATTTTCCTTTCTTCTCGTTTAAACTGTAATTTAGAGGGTACCTCTTTAGATCGACTGAAAGGAAACATTACCTCTAATTTTATTTCGTACAAAGAAGATAGCAATCACTTGTATATTCCTGAATTTCAATTAGATTTAGAAAGATCTCAATCCGCTGATATTTATCATTTGAAGAGTTCTATCTTAAATGCCAACATTAACGGAAAAATAAATTACGAAACGGTACTTCAGGATTTCCTTGGTGAACTTGCAGTTGTTTTCCCTTCCATGCAAAAGGTTAAC
>JBIIVA010000113.1:0-8072 GCA_044339705.1 Crocinitomicaceae bacterium | reverse complement strand
ACATGTAAAAATGGATTTTAATCATCCCTTAGCTGGAACAGATTTACATTTTACAGGTGAAATTTTGGATGTTAGAGAAGCCACTGAGGATGAAATCGCCCACGGGCACGTTCACGGAGAACACGGCCATCAGCACTAATGTGAAGTTTTTTTTCTGAAAATGAGGAAATTATAATTAATTTTTTTACTTTCGTTTAAATTCAATCACCAATGGCTACAATATTCGAAACTCGATTAATCGGTAATATAGGGAAAGACGCCATCGTTAAAAACATGGAACGAGGGATCATTGCCATCAATTTTCCTGTTGCGCACAACAAGAATTGGAAAGATAAGCGAACTGGTGCTGTAAAAACGAAGACAACTTGGGTTAATTGCACCATTTGGAAACGTGACGGCTCCAATCTTCGTATTATTGATTTTTTGAAACGAGGTACGCTAGTAGAGGTTATTGGCGCTCCTTTTGCCAAGGCTTACCTCAATGAAGACGGTTCCATTCGTTCGGAAATTCGTTTAAACGTTTCCAAAACCAACATACTTCGTCCATCAAACAAAGAGGACGGTATTCAAGAGGATATTATTGACAATGAAGAAGATACATTTGAAGCTTCTATTGATGACTTTACAATGAATGAAGATGATTTTTGAATTTCAAAAAAAAATCTAATTTTTTTCCTATGATTTGATTTTGAAAATTAAATAAATACTATATTTGCAACCTCTAAAGAGAAAAAACATATTCCTCCTTAGCTCAGTTGGTTAGAGCATCTGACTGTTAATCAGAGGGTCGCTGGTTCAAGTCCAGCAGGGGGAGCTTAAAAATCAAAGGGTTACAGAAATGTGGCCCTTTTTTATTTTACACTGTAACTCATTTGTAACACAAACTCAAGGATCAAGTCAAAATTGCATTTATTTTCTGTTCATAGCCTACGGCTAAAAAGTTTATCTTTGCAAAAATTATTTTTATATGATTCAATTATCAGATCGTTTGTTGGCCATGGAGGAATCGGCGACAATTGCCATGGCTAAAAAGAGCCGTGAATTAAAGTCTCAAGGTAAAGATGTTATTTCACTTTCTTTGGGAGAACCAGATTTCCATACTCCACAATTCATAAAAGACGCAGCCGTGGAAGCGTTGGATCAAAACTACACAATGTACACTCCAGTTCCGGGTTATGACGATTTACGCGAAAGTATTTCATTGAAATTCAAACGCGACAATGGATTGAATTATGCAAAAGATCAAATTGTTGTCTCAACAGGAGCTAAGCAATCCATCGCTAATGTCGTTTTGAGTTTAATTAATCCGGGTGATGAAGTGATCATTCCAGCGCCATATTGGGTTTCTTATGTGGAAATTGTAAAGGTTGCGGAAGGAATTCCTGTAATCATTGATGCTGGAATCGAAAAGGATTTTAAAATTTCAGGCGCTGATTTGGAGGCTGCGATTACGCCTAAAACAAAAATGCTGATTTTCTCAACTCCTTGTAATCCAACAGGATCGGTTTATGCAAAGGAGGAATTGAAAGATATTGCGAACGTTTTAGTTAAGTACCCACAAGTTATTGCACTAAGCGATGAAATCTATGAACACATTAATTTCATTGGAAAACATGAAAGTCTGGCTCAATTTCCTGAAGTTTACAACCAGGTAGTAACGGTAAACGGTGTTTCGAAAGCTTGGGCAATGACAGGTTGGAGACTAGGCTACATCGGAGCACCGAAAGAAATCGCTTCGGCATGCGATAAAGTTCAAGGACAATTTACATCTGCTACTTGTTCCATCACTCAGCGTGCTGCCATAGCTGCAATGAAAGCTGATCCGATTGTTTTGAACGACATGATTGAGGCTTTCAAAAAAAGAAGACAATTGGTTCTGGATGCGCTTGCAACCATGCCTGGAATTAAATCCAATCAACCCGGTGGAGCATTTTATGTTTTTCCGGATTGTTCTTCGTTTTTTGGAAAGTCATTTAATGGTCGAGTAATCAAAAATTCTGATGACCTGTGTATGTATTTATTAGAAGAAGGTTTAGTTGCATTGGTTGGAGGTGAAGCGTTTGGTGCACCGGATTGTTTCCGTATTTCCTATGCAGCCTCTGAAGAAACACTCACCAAAGCAATGAATCGCATCAAAGACGCACTTGCAAAATTATCTTAAGTGAAATACAAAGAACTTTTCGATAAATTCAATGGCCTCCGTGTTCTCGTTATAGGGGACGTCATGATGGATGCATATGTTTTGGGAAAAGTAACACGAATTAGTCCGGAGGCCCCAGTTCCCATTATTTCCTTAGATCAGGAAGATGAACGAATTGGAGGAGCAGGAAATGTTGCACTGAACCTAGTAGCACTGGGGGCGAAACCAATAATCGCATCGGCTATTGGGACGGATTCAAATGGTGAGAAACTTACGAATTTACTTAAGTCAAATGGGATATCAGTTGAAGGTGTTATTTTCAGTGAAAAACGTAAAACGACTGTTAAAACGAGAGTTATTTCCAATAAACAACAACTTTTACGCATCGACTCGGAGGATACATTTTCAATATCAAGAACTGAGGAAGATCAATTGATCAATAAGATTGTTAAACTTATCGAAACAGGATTAGACGCGATCATTTTTGAGGATTATAATAAAGGTGTTTTAACGGAGAATTTAATTTCGAAAATCATTGATCTGGCAAAAAAATATGAAATTCCAACGGCGGTTGACCCAAAAAAAGAGAACTTTTTAGCTTACCGAAACGTTACTTTATTTAAACCAAACTTGAAAGAATTGAAGGAGGGACTGAACGTTGACTTTAATATATCCGACACGCAATTAGAATTTGAACAAGCAGTCATTACTTTAGAGAGCAAATTGAATAATGAAATTTCGTTCATTACCCTTTCGGAACATGGTGTATTTATAAAGAATTCAACAAAAAAACATTACGCTAAAGCTCACCTTCGTAATATTTCAGATGTTTCAGGGGCAGGAGATACGGTTATCGCTGTTGCAACACTTTGTTTGGCAACGAAATTGGAAATTGAGCAAATCGCAGAGATTTCGAATATTGCCGGTGGATTGGTTTGTGAAAAATCTGGCGTGGTGAGTATTGATAAATACGAACTACTCCAAGAAGTAGAAGAATTATTAGGATAGATGTCAGTAAAAATTGTTAAACCATACAATACGGATCGCTCAAAGAAAGAGGAAGTTGCAGAAATGTTCAATAATATTGCTGTTAAATACGATTTTCTAAACCATTTTCTATCATTAGGTATCGACCATTTCTGGCGATTTAAAGCTATCAACGAAATAAGGGATATCAAACCTAAGCGAATTCTTGATCTTGCAACGGGAACTGGAGATTTTGCAATAGCTGCACTAAGACTCAAACCAGAGCAAATCATTGGTATGGATATTTCCGCAGGAATGCTTGAAGTCGGAAAAACAAAAATGCTAAAAAAAAAATACAACCATATTATTGACATGCGTCTCGGGGATTCGGAAAATCTTCCGTTTGAAGACAATTATTTTGATGCGTTGACGGTTGGATTTGGTGTTAGAAACTATGAAAATCTTGATAAAGGACTGAGCGAAATGCTTCGTGTAGTAAGACCTGGAGGAAAATTGGTTATTCTTGAATTTTCAAAACCAAAGAAATTCCCTGTTAAACAAGCGTTTACATTTTATTCCAAATACTTCATTCCCTTTTTTGGTAAACAAATTTCCAAAGACGAAAAGGCATATGCCTACTTACCAGAAAGTGTTGCTGCCTTCCCTGAAGGAAAAGACTTCGAAAATGTTCTGAAAAAACTTAATTATCAGTATGTCAAATCAAAACTTGTTTCTGGTGGAATTGCGACCATATACACAGGAACGAAATAAAGGTTATTGTTTTACTATCATTTTTTAGGTCAAGGAATGGAAGTTTACGTTTTGAGTAATCAATATTAAACGAATTAGAACTTTACAATGAAGCTCATTTCATACTAATTTTAATTAATTATGTGTTTTTAATACATTATTTCTACCTCTTTTTGTAAATTTGTGAGAATTGAAATTTCAGTTCATGAATGGCCATATAAAAGTTGTACAAACCTCAATTCAAAAAATAAGGCTCATTTAACAGTTAAAAAACAAATTAATTACACATGAAAAACCTAAAGATTTTAATTTTACCAGTGCTTTTAATCATGTTATTTGTAGGTTGTACAAGCTACGAGCCTAAGGTGTATGGACCTGTTGATTTTGAAATCACGCTGGAAGGACCTTTTTTCAAAGATGGCATGACAGATGGTATGACAATTATACGGTTTAAACCCGAGGATTTTGATATCTCAAGAAAAGAAATTTTCAGTTTGAAAGTTAATGAAATTACGCTTCGATCAGAAAGTAAAGATGGTTTAGGGATTTTTGAAAACTTGGTTTTTTCAATAATGACAGACAATACTGAAACAAAAGAAGTAGCCTCTACAAAAGTGAAAGGTAAACCAAATAAATTAACCATTAAAGGTTTACAAGCAGCTGAAATTGAAGGCTTTAAAAACACAAAAGAATTCTACCTAGAAGTTACAGGTATTACGAAAGAGGATTTTGAAGACAATTTAAAATTGAAGGGCACAATTAAAATGGACTTAATGATTCCGGAAAAATAAACCAATTGGTATGAACTTTGCTAAAGTAAAAACATCACTAATCAAAATACAATAATTATGAAAAAATCAAATAAATTAATGGTTTGGACATTTGCGCTCATAGCATTTGTTATTAGTTCCGCTTTTACATTTTCTGTTTTAAACGAGGAAGAAGGAGATAAGCTAATCGGAGTTTGGGAACCTAGTCATGGAAAGGCTAAAGTAAAAATAACCAAGGTTGGAAGTAAATTCTATGGCAAAATTGTTTGGCTTAAATTTCCAACTTATGAAAATGGTTCTAAAAAAGTAGATAAAAATAACCCTGATCCAAAAATGCATGAAACACCTCTTTTAGGCTATAAAATCTTAAAAGATTTTGAATACGTTGGAAAAAAAACATGGGAAAACGGAACTATTTATGATCCTGAAAATGGAAGCACTTACAATTGTATCATTAAGTTAAAAGATAATAATACGATTGAAGTTAGAGGTTATATTGGTGTTTCTGCTATTGGACGAACTGATACATGGAAGAGATTAGGAAAAGAGTAAAGAGTTTTTTAATCATTTCATTCCCGAAAAAAAAGGCTGTTAAAATCTGTCAGCCTTTTCTCGTTACATAGGGTCTGCTGATCTCGATAGTTCGAGCAAATCTAAAAAGTTAGATAAGGATTACCCAATAACCATGCGAGATTAGTCGCAGTTCTTGAAACCATTTACGACCTTGCCGATAGATTGAAACGAGGTAGATGATACTTCTCTGGGTTTCGAACAAAAATTAGCGTTACTAAATCAATATGCATTTTTTTCTGAGAAAACAACACTAAAAACTTGTACTTAAAATTTAAATTATGAACAGTATTATTTTATCAAAAAGGGTTTAGTTTAAGTGCCTTTCACTAATATGATCAACAAGTCCGACATAATTTCTATCAAGGACTTACAAGGTTTATACTCACTTGAAAGTATGGTGCACTTGTAACACTATTTTCCATAACAAATGGTCTGTCACTTCCGAAACCACGATAAAAATTGCCACTATCAACATTGAAATTATAGTTAATGATATATCCCGCTTGAAGTCCTACCCAAATAAAATCGGTCAGCGCTCGCTGAAAATCAATACGAGTTCGAATTTCAGATCTACGCAACTCAATTTTACTATTGTCGTAATCATCAACCATATCTACCGCATCGTTTGTTGGAAACAATTGTTCTTTGTTTGACAAATGATAGCTTGAACCAACTATCTCAAATCCACCTAGTAACAATGTTTGTTTGTTAAATGCGTATCTAAAATGTCCTCTCGCTGGTAATAAAGCTTCAATTCCCCATTTCTCATTTTTAGATGTATAATTGTAAAGTATAACAGGAAGAAAACTTTTTCCACCAGCACGATACGTTTGAGTTGCTCCGATACCAAATTGAAACCGATCATTGAATTTCCAACCATAAACACCAACCCATGTAAGTTTTGTAAAAGATATTGACTGCATTTTTCTTACTGAATAATCACCACTGTAGTCACCTTGCACAAAGGCTAGAATAAAATTTTTCTCATTTAATGGCTTGAAAATCGTTGTATTCAATTGAAGTGCATTCAAACCTCTACTAGAAGCCGTTAAAAGAGGATTGTACAGTGAATCATTATTAAAAGTATAATTTGACTCAACATAATTTCCTCCAACATTGATTAAAATTTTGTTATTCGACAGAACGGGAATATTTGCATTTAGTGCAATGCCATTGTAATTTTTTACATTCCCCTGCTGTGCAGGAATTAATCCAATTGCACTGGAATTAATGTTATGGCCCAAAGCAAAATCGTACCCTAATGAAACAAGCTTAGCAGGACTCAATCCAACCACTTTTGGAGTACAATACCGTTTAATATTTTCTCCTGTTGAGTAACCCTCGTATTGACTATAATCTTCCTCCTCATCAACTTGTGCGAAAAACTGAAACGGTAAAGACATCACTATCATGCAAAACAACCAAACATATCTCTTTTTCATAAATAATATTTTTAT
Organism: Crocinitomicaceae bacterium; assembly: GCA_044339705.1. Lineage (GTDB taxonomy): Bacteria > Bacteroidota > Bacteroidia > Flavobacteriales_D > Crocinitomicaceae > UBA952. The sequence continues at coordinate 1,416 of JBIIVA010000113.1, read as the reverse complement.
AAAGTAAAGATACACCTTGGAACGGTTTTTCCAAATTTTTACGAAACTTACTTTGTGTTTTTTCTGAAAGAATAATCCTAACGATAAAAAACTATTTTTCAATCAATGATGCATGTTAAAAATATAGCTCATTCCCATTAAAGTAGCTTTCACAATTTATTGAAAATGATTAATTCTATTTTCTAACTAAATGACAAAAATTTGAAAACATCAATATTTGACTTTTTTTGAGGGTTAAGTAATATGTTTGAAATATAATCCAAACCATGTTTGAATAGGCTTTTGGCTCTGTAACCATGCTTTTTAATCTTGACTTTGATTTCGTTTTGGTCTATATAAATCCCTACTTTATAACACCATACAAAAGCAATAAATACAAGAGCTACTAGTTTTTCAATCCTCTCAATTTGTTGTAAATGTGTTTTTTCGATATTGAAACCACTTGATTTTAAAGCTTTAAACATTGTTTCAATTTGCCAACGCTTTTTGTAACACTCTTTAGATTTCGAAGGGTTATTGAATGAAATTAAGAATTGAAATTCCGGTTTTCCAGTTTTAGATTTTATTACACTTGCTGAAACGTAACATGCTACATTATTGACATATACAATTTTAGGATAATGTTTAAACTCTCCCATTTTAAGTCCAGCGAAAAGCCAAGTAGCCTTTATTGATTCGCTGTCTTTTGTTTTGTAGATCTTAAAATTATCTCTTATTCGGATGTGATATTGAACCTTATTTCGATTGAGATATTCAAGCCAAATTTCTCCAATAAATTCTCTATCAGCTACCAAATAATCAACAGATTCAAAACCAAAAAGAGATCTGTATTTTTCCATAATTTCAATTCTTTCTGCACAATTTGAATTACCAAACTTATTCATCATTTTAAAAAGAACAGGAAATGCAACACCCTCATATACAATACCAATTACTAGAATATTGATATTTGAATCTCCAATTTTCCAATTAGTTCTATCCATAGTAAGACCGTATTTTGCTTCCTTTGGAATCAAAGCAAATAGAATTTTAGAAATCAAATCGATATCAACAAAAAACGATGCAAAAAATCGCTGTATTCGTCTATGTGACGATTCACTTTTTGAACTTGTATCAAACGAATTTGCTAGACGATTGAAATTCACTGTTTGTACTTTGACCAAGGACAAAATAAACATTGAAATCAATTTTATTCGAGCTAAATTGAAGTGTCCATTGAAATGTTCTTTCAAAACTAAAAATAAGCTAGTATCTTCGTGACTAACCTTGGAAATCGGGCTTAAATGATTGTGTGGTAACATCATCTAAGATACTGATTTTCAAGGTTTTAAACAAGTAATTTGAAAGATAATTTACTGATAATCAATTGTTTATAATTTTTGTCATGTAGTTAGCTTTCTTCATTATCCCGATGTT
>JBIIVA010000112.1:0-8105 GCA_044339705.1 Crocinitomicaceae bacterium | reverse complement strand
CTTGCGCTTGTAATCTCAATTACTGCTTTATATTGCTATAAATCAATAGGTTCGAGTTTTTCAGCAAGCCCTAAATAGGAATACGCATAATCGATTCGGACAAGTGAGTAGTTGGTTTTTTCGAAAGGAGTATGATTGAACATGAATATTTTTTAATTTTATCTCAAAGACAATGAAATGAGAAAATTACTTCTTTCTACTTTGATGAATTTAAGTTATTTCAGTTTATCTGCTCAAAACATTTATTTTCCTCCTCTAACTGGAAATACATGGGACACGATTGCACCTCAAACGCTGGGTTATTGTCAACCAAAAATCGATAGTCTGTTCAACTTCTTGGAGCAAAACAATTCAAAAGCATTTATTCTTCTGAAAGACGGAAAAATAGTTCTAGAAAAGTATTTTGGAACGCATACCGCAACAACTCCATGGCAATGGGCGTCGGCAGGTAAAACAATTACCTCCTTCATGACTGGAATCGCCCAGCAAGAAGGGTATTTGTCTGTTTCAGATACTACTTCAAGCTACCTTGGGCAAGGGTGGACAAATTGCACGCCTCAGCAAGAGGAACGAATAACCATTTGGAATCAACTTACCATGACCTCCGGCTTGGATGATGGCGTTCTAGATCATTTTTGTACCCTCGATACATGTTTGAATTATTTGGCGGATCCAGGAACCCGCTGGGCTTATCACAACGGTCCCTATACGCTTTTGGATGGAGTAATTGAAAACGCAACAGGGCAAACTCTTAACAGTTACACCACGCAAAAACTAAAAGTGCCTACTGGAATGACAGGTTCTTTTTTTTCAGTGGGCTACAACAATGTGTTTTTTAGTACTGCCCGAAGTATGGCACGCTTTGGATCCTTGATTTTAAACAAAGGAAACTGGAATGGCAATCAAATCATGACGGACACAGCCTATTTTAATCAAATGGTCAACACTTCTCAAAACTTGAATAAAGCTTATGGTTATTTGTGGTGGTTGAATGGAAAGCAGTCCTTTATGGCTCCAACACTTCAAACGGTGTTCCCGGGGTATTTTTGTCCGAATGCGCCTGCAGACATGATTTCGGCAATTGGTTCAGGTGGACAATTTTTGAATGTTGTACCCAGTCAGAATTTGGTGTGGTTGCGTATGGGGGATGAACCAGGAAACTCCAACGTTCCCTTTCTCTTAAATGATGATATTTGGGAATATGTGAATGATTTAGTTTGCTCCACATCAGGAATGCAGGAAGAAAATATAGTAAATCAAATTAAACTCTATCCCAATCCTGCAAACAACCAAGTAATCATCTCAATAAGAGAAGGTGTTTTAGGTAAAGTGATATTATACAATCAATTAGGCGCGAAAATCAAAGAATTCTCAGTCGATTTATCTTCTTTACAGATGGATATTTCAAATTACGAAAATGGGTTTTACTTTATTTCGCTTCCTGATCATGGTCTTAATTTAAGGTTAGCGAAGGGAAACTGATTATGACCTCACTCCAATTTATTCTGCAGGAATAGCAAAAAATTGATTTTCTCCCCAAGCTGTTGTTGCGAAATTTAAAGCACCACAATTGGTTCCGCCATAGCGGTCAATATTCGCCCACATATAATAAGTATTCGTTGTCCCCGTGTTGTTGTTTACGTATATCGCCCCGGAAACCATTCCATAATTACTTGGAGTTGTGACTGAACCACTCGCTAAAGGACTTCCAATAATTTGTGGTGAGCCCGAATACGAGCTGTTGCTATTGGAAAGAGAGGTTCGAACCCAAATAGCTCTTTCAGAGCCATCCCAGCCAGATCCACTTCCATTTTGAGGTGACAGTAATTCATAAATATAAACAACCCATTTGCCAGGCGGTAAAGTGATAAATGAACCTGTGTTCCACCACTGACCAGATGAAACAGTTAAATTATTAGGAGTATTGGTATTGTGCACGCCAAAAATAATCCCAGAATAAGCATTCGTTTGAAGTTTGTTCCAACGATTGGCCTGCCAATAATAATAGCCTTGTGAAACTGCATTTTGTCCTGAACCTGAAACATTCGTGTTATAAACAAAAATACCATCGGATACACCAGGTACAGTAGCCAAGTCTGTTGCACTTGTGAGTGCAACTCTTGGAAAGATTACGCCTTTATTCGAGGAAGAGACATCCAAAAGAGCAGAAGTTAAAGGAGCAGAGGTTCCAATCCCAACGGCACCATTATTTTGGACAGTCATGCGCTCCGTTTCAACATTGGAACCATTTGATGTGGTATTGAATATCAATCGAGTTCCTTTGTTGGTAGATGAAAAATTTTCTGTTGTAACCATATACACAGATGCTCCTCCATAATTTGAAGCAGTTCCGAAGTCCAAAGCATCTCTTCCAAGAAATGAAGATAATACTTTTCCAGAAATAGGGTAACTTGGAGACGCCTGAGTTCCCTCACCCCTTACACCCATGAAAAAAGGATGTTCTCCGCCGGAGGAATAGACAAATGCATTATTTCCTGCCCAGCTATTGTTTGTAGTGTGGATGCTACCACCAAAAACATTCAATTTTGCAGTAGGAAATGATGTGCCAATGCCAACATCACCGGAATTCAAAATACGGGCTCTTTCGGTGTTATTTGTTCGAAAAACAAGATCTTGATTGTCAATTGTTCCCAAAAAATTCGTTGAAGGCTGTGTTCCCGAATTTCCCAAAGTAAGCCAAGAATTTGAACCTCCTAAACCTGTATCGCACAAATAGTTCCAAAGCGTGTTTACTGATGTATAATACATGAAGCAATCGGCATCAGTATCATAAACCAACAATCCGTTCGCTGGATTGGCAATTGATAAGCGCTGAACCGTTGTCATACGAGGAACAAGTATGCCCTTTGTTGTGGATTCAACTTCTAACACACTTGAAGGATTCGCAGGTGCATTTGTAACATCGGATATCCTCATGTTTTGTTGTGCATGACTGTAAGAAAATGTTATGAAGACAAATACAACTTGGAAAAACCAACTGATTGATTTCATTTTTAACGAATTAAATTAACATGACCAACTATTTCAGTTCGTTTGTCATCTGCTGGGTTTTTATAAATGACTTTGTAAACATACGTTCCATCTTGCACATCACGCCCATCAGTACCATAGGAACCATCCCAACCTCGATCCGGATTTTTTGTGACGAATATTAACTCTCCCCAACGGTTATAAATTTCCATTTGAAAGTTGTAACGATCGTAATTAATTGTGAAAATGGGTTTAAATTCTTGGTTAAAGTTATCTCCATCTGGCGTGAATGTATTCGGGATATAAATTCCTCCACCATCTACATATTCAATAAATATGGTTTGTGAATTTGTGCAACCTAAATCTGTAACTCCGGTTAGTGTTACAAAATAACCGTTAGTGGTACCCGTGAAAAAATGATTCATGGTCGCACCAACAGCAGTATTCCCATCACCGAAATTCCATATGTAATTGGTAGCCCCAGTAGATAAATTTGTGAAATTAATGGTTTCATTGGAACTGGTGAATTGTGTTGGGGTAGGGAAAAAGCTTATTTCAGGTTCTTCCTCAATGCAAATATATCCAGCTTGTGCATTCGAAGCAGAACAATTATTGGCTACTGAAGTAGAAGTTAATGTTACATCATAACATCCTGGTAACGTAAACGTTTTGCTAACATTGGAACACCCTGTTAACGTTGTTCCATCGCTAAATGTCCAAACACAGTTAAAATCCGAGGGAGAATTCGAATTAAATGTTATTTGTTGGGGTGCGCAACCTGTGGTTGAACTTACTGAAAATGTCGGTGATGTTGCTACTTGTATCAGCGCATAGGGGCGGTCAGAAAAATTTGTCCAATTGTTGATGGTAGCTTCATCAAACGGATTATTGTTTTGGATAGCACTAGACGTAATATTATTCCATTGAAGAGCTGACGGACTCAATTGCCAACGTCCAAGGTTTGACCATGTTCCGTCTTGCGTAGAAATGTATTTAACCACAATTTTCGCCGAATTTCCGGAAGAGGTGTTTAATATCTGATGATAGAATTGATCGTTAACGGAACAAACTGAAGTTTCTTTCGAGTTTTTATTATAGTTTTCTATGGTTGGATCTACATTCGCCAAACGAACTTTGAAAGTATCGGTTTGAGCATTGTTTGGTGTGATTTCAACAGGCCGGTAGCGAGCTGTTCCTACGCTTGAACCAACAGGAAACAAATAAAGATTAGAACTATTGGTAAAGCGATGAAGATATCCTCCATTTAAACTCGAGACAAAACCACCCGTTGTAGGCGTCGTAGCTATCCTCGTAATCGCACTTGGACTTGGATTTAATACTCTGAACTGATAAATTTCCGTTTTTAACTCGAGTTCTTTCAAGTCTAAAATTCCGGATGCAGCCTTATCGATTTGTTGAATTTTGTAATTGGTGCCGTCTAATGTTAAATTGTTGAAAACCGTAGGAGAAGTTCCACCTAATACTTGTATTGCTCCTTCTAGAAAAACAGTTCCGGTTCCACCGTTATAAATACCATTATCAATCCAGTCACCTGTTAACCGAATATAGCCGTTTCCAATTGCAGACGCGTCGTTTGTAAAATCTCCGTTTATATAAATTACCGCATTATTGTTGGTTCCATTTCCATCAACCATGAGCTGACCATTGTTAGCATTTTGAAAATTCCCATCCACATAAACTTGAACGCCATTTGTTAAATGCACAAGAGACTTTGAATGAACGAATACCTGAGAAAAACTATACGAAAAGTTGAAAAAGATAAGTACAAAGAAAAATGAAATATGATTCATATTCACGCGAATGGTCTCTAAAAATCTCATAAAATTTTCTTTCTCATGAATCTGCTCTTACTTAACAACGTGTCTTATTGTTTCAGTATTGCCGGAATTTCCTTTAATTTGAATCAAATAAACTCCTGGTAAAAGCGCTTCGTTAACAACGAACATATTTATTCCTTCCTTTAACTCAATTTCAGAATAATACACCTCAGAACCTTTGGAGTCATTTACTTTCAAATATCCCAGGCCAATTAAATCTTTATCGTTCAATATTACCTGGAATGCTGATCCGGAGGGGTTAGGGAAACTCATAAAATAACTCAAATCAGAATTTTCGCATGAAACATTAATTGGACCATATACTTTGCTATGACCATCGAAATCAAATTGTTCCAATCGGTAGTAGTTGTTTCCTGAATTCGTCACATTGTCAGAATAGTTATATATAATTGTTTGACTGCTGTTTCCGGCAGCTTCTTTTGTTCCCAATATTTTCCAATTTGTACCGTCGCGCGATTCCTCGATCTCAAAATGTGAACTATTGTGTTCTGACGCGGTAACCCATTCTAAAGCAATTTTGCCATCTTCACAATTTCCTGAAAATGAAACTAACTCCACAGGAAGAGGCTGACCATTTCCTCCTGCACCACCGAATTGAGAAAAAGAAGTTAATCCACTCCATGTAAGAATGTTATCGGTTGTATTTACCACCCCAGCAATGCCTTGTGTAGTTGCAACCGTAAATGGACCGTCAGCAGGCTGATACCAAGTTGAACCACTCATTTTTATAGGAATTAAGTTTGCTTCAACTTGAGAATTATCTGTTATAAAGTCGGCATCTACATATTTGAGTTCAACAGTGTAATTGAAATTGGATACATCCGTGTTTGGTTCAATGATCCAATTACGATTTAAGTAATTGGTAATCGTTGAATTTAAACTTGAATTTTTGCTGTCTTGAACACGTACACCCACGGCAGCGTTCGACCCGAAAGTTCCTGAGACAAAATCCAAGGTAACTGGGGTATATTCATTTCCTCCATTCGTGGTGCCAACCGGAAAAACAAAAGGAGTTTGATTGGATACATTCGCAGGAAAACGCTTAATTAGTTCCCCTGAACCCGCTGCAACAATCATGTTAGAGGCTGAAGGCGTTCCTTCGATGGATGCATTTACACCCAATGTTAAATCATTTGATCCTAGAGAAATACGGCCATTTGTCAATGTTAATTTATCACTGATATTTATCGAGTTAGCTATCGCTACCCCAGCTCCATTGTTAATGGTTAATTTGTCCATGTTTGTGGTGGCGTTACCTGATAAGGTAATCGCATTCGAACCAGTGTAGACTACTTCAGGCGATCCACTAATTGCACCTTCATGAGCGTTATTAACCAAATTCAAATCAGTGAGGACGAGTTTAGTATTCACATCTGACACCAACCTCAAGGTAGTTCCAGACATCACCATACTTGACTGAGCTACACTTTTTCCAGCACAAAAAGCAGCAAGTAGAAGGATTAAAAAAGAATTTTTAGCATGTGTTTTCATGGAACTTAATTTTACTTATTCGCCTCTTCTATCACCAATTTAGTAGCATCACAAACCGGCAATGAAAAGTATAAAAATTTACGATCAATAATCTGTGAATAGGCTTGTTTCAGAGCCACGGCTTCAATCGCTTTCTCCATTTTTTGATTGAGTGGCTGAAGTAACTCTTGCTCCTTTTTCAAAAGCTTTTGTTCAGCCTCTTGATTGAATTTGCGCAACTCATCATCCAGTTTTTGAAGTTCTTGCACTTTCTCTTGTTTTTGAGTCTCTGTTAAAGATTTTTCTTTTTCTTGGTAATCTTTTACCTTGGTATCCAATTCCAGTTTTTTAAAATCGAACTCTGATTGCAACTGTTTCTGATAGGCTTCAAGCATCTTTACTTGAGTAGGGTAGTCCTTTAATTTAACCATCACGGAATCTCGTTCAATCGTGGCAATTTGACAAGTTGTAGGTTTCGACTCCTGCTTTTTTTGAGCGATAGCGTTCAGAGAAGCTAGTAAAGTAATTACTGTTATTGTATTTTTCATTTTTTTTGAGTATAAATTTAGTATTTTTTGTTTATTGAGAAAAGAATTGTGTTACTAATTTGTGATTTGTTATAGTCGAGTTATCAAAAATCTTAGGTTATCATGTGTTTGTTTATCATCAGCGTTAGATCACTCTGCTAAAAAGGAGCATGTAACAATGCTATTACAACTTGGTTTGCAATTAAACGTTTTTCTATTCGCTATTAACAACATTGCTTAGAATTATATTTGTAGCTGCTTTCGGTGGTGCGGTCGCTAACGGAGGAGTCGCTTTTAACGACTAATCACATTGTGAGGGAATGAGGAGACTTTTACATTTCATAAATCATTCTGGACTCTTGGCTATAAATCCTTACTTTATATCAGTTTTCGGTAATGCCGCTTTGATCCAATCGATTTCGGCTTTTAGTTTTTCAAAATCAGAAACCTCCGCCTTAGCAGATACAGCAGATTTCAGTTTAGCGTTGTCTTCTGTAAGCGCATCAATCTTTTGTTGTTGTTCCTGTATTCCTTTCAACAATACGGTGGTTAACTTATCGTAGTAAACCAAATACCTATCAGATTTTGTGTCATGATAAACAAAGTCAGGGAAATACTTCAAAATCTCCTGTGCGATTACCCCGATATGTTGCTCATTTCCCATATCCAGTTCAGGCTTATAATTAAACCTGATGGCACTTAATTTCATGAGTGTAGGAAGCACCTCTTCCAAGGGTACTATATTGGTTTTGGTGCGGATGTCTGAAACACCCGTATTGGTTGCCCAAATTGGTGCATTATTATCATACAAAACCATGTTTCTATCGCTTTGTAATAACAAATAAAAACTAGCACGTTGTCCCGATACAAAAGCACCAGTTGAAGACCTTATGTTACCGTTAACATCTAATTTTTGGCCTGGGTTAAGTCCAATACCAACTGATCCATCCTGTTGAATGACCACTTTTTCTGTCTCTATATTTGATCCATTTGCAGTTGTACGGAACTTTATACATGTTCCTTTGTTGGTGAAGGAAAAATTTTCGGTGGTTTCCATATATATGGAAGCCCCACCATAACTACTTGGATTTAAATAATCTAAAGCGTCCCTACCGATAAAAGTGCTCAACAACTTTCCTGAAGTAGGATAACTGGGCGCAGTAAAGGTTCCCTCACCCCTTATTCCCATAAAAACCGGATGACCCCCTCCAGATGAGTATGCAAATGCATTGTTCACAGAATAACCATTATTTATTGT
>JBIIVA010000111.1:0-8131 GCA_044339705.1 Crocinitomicaceae bacterium | reverse complement strand
ATTGAACGCTGTTTTCAGTAAGTTTATGAATTTCTTCAGCGGAATAATGCTGTTTTTCATCTGATTTTATTCTTGGCGTATTACTCCAAATGTTTCGCCAAAGTTTGTGAACCTGATTTTCTCGAACTGAACCAAAAAAATTATTGATATCCAGTTTGATTAACATTTCTTGATTTTTATGAAAATGAGCATTTCGAATCACAGATGAATAAGGTCGGTAAGCAGTAACTCCTCGAATAAGTCCATTTCTCATTCCCTTGAAAATCAGGTTTGATTCGGTGTATTTCAGGTTTTTATTTATTTCTATTGTATTGTATAAGAATCTTAACAAACTTCGTTGTGCAACTTTCAGTGGTTCGATCGGTTCATGCAAAATTCGTTTGCGCTTGTTTTTTTTTCTAAGAATTAATGTGTTGTAAAAAGATTCGTTAATTGGTTCGTCTAGTTCTAAATTTAGAAGCAAATCAACGGCTCTTTCTTTTGGTAGGTTGGATTTTAAATCTGAGCTTTTCATGGTAAGTTGATCATAGGAGAAAAAAAGAAAGCCGAATCGGAAATACTTTTCTGTTCTGAAAACAGACTTGCGCAGCGGGTTGTGTTTTCAACTTTGGAGATTTGAGCAGCAAATCCCATTTCCAAACAACTCGCAAGAATTACGAATCGCAATTCATATACTTGCTAATTCCGATTCAACTTTCTAAAACGAAATTAAACTTGAATTAGCTTAAAATGTTTACATTCCGTAATTGATGCAAAAATTCGTTTTTTAATAAAAACTGAGTAGTTGTTTCATTGAAGAAATATAACGGATTAAAGGATTATTATTAACTTTATCCCATAGACTAATTCGAATCATTATCCTCTATTTTTTGTGATTTTCTTTCGTTTTTGAAATTCTATAGTTAATTAAAAACGGAAAACAAACTACATGGCGAAATCGCAGGAGACCTATAGCAAGAAGGATAAAGAGAAAAACAAGCAAAAAAAGAGACAAGATAAATTATTGAAAAAAGAAGAGCGAAAGGCTTCTTCTAAAGGTGGTTCATTAGAAAACATGATGGCATATGTGGATGAATTCGGAAACATTAGTGATGAACCGATTGATCCTAAAGCTCGTAAGTCTGTTAATGCAGAATCAATCGAAATAGGCATTCAACGAAGGGAGGAGGAGCCTGAAGAAAAAGTTAGAAAGGGTAAAGTAGCATTTTTCAATTCATCCAAAGGCTATGGTTTTATTAAAGATCAATTAACCCAAGAAACGATATTTGTTCATATCAATGGTCTTGTTGACGCGATTTCAGACAATGATAATGTTACTTTCGAACGTGTTAAAGGACATAAGGGTTGGAATGCCATTAAAGTGAAAAAGGCTTAGTTCAACTTAATTCACTTGATACATCAGTTTCGAATCAAAAAGTTGACCTGGTGATACCATATTCTCATCATAAGGAATGTTTTTGCCATAACGTTTGGTCATGGTTTTTCGAACGATTGGAGCATCAATATTGAATTCTCTTAATGCTTTTGGCTTAACGAGTTCGATTCCCAAGACATTTTTATAAGTTTTCCAGACTAATTCAGAGCAATACCATTCTTTATCGCTCCATCCAAAATATATGTCATAGTTCTTTCCAAATTGTTTTTTCGCATAGTTCTTCATTTCCTCGATTTTTTCAGAGGTTAAAACAGTCGAATCAATGTACCGCATGATTTTATATTTTTTATCTTTTCCGCTCGCAATCCAATCGTCTAATTTTCTTTTTCCAACTGGTTGAACCGCTTCATATACATAAGGTACTCCATTTTCATAAAAAATGATTCCGCAGTGTGAATAAGTAGAATTCGTTGCTTCTTCAACTGCCTTACTTTGTTGCGATTTTGATGATTGAAAAATAATGTCACCGTCTTTGAATTTTTGTCCTGATGAAAATTGAACGTAGAAGAAGATGATACATAAATTAATTATAGAAATCCTCATTACTGCAAGATTACAAATTCGGTTCTTCTATTTTTTGCGCGATTCGCATCATTCGTATTCGGAACTCTTGGTTTTGTTTCTCCAAATCCTATGGCTTCAATTTGTTCAGAATTGACTCCTTTTTCAACCAAATACGCTTTAACTGCATTGGCACGTTTTTGTGACAATATGCGGTTTTGTTCATCATCTCCAACATCATCGGTGTGACCGTTCACTGAAATTTTCAAATTTGTATTCTTTTTGAGGTAATTCGAAAAACCATTTAAGAGTAGGGTAGAGCGCTTATTTAATTCCCATGAGTCAGTTGCGAAATAGATTTCATCTAATTCATAGGCTTTACCTGGTTTGATACTATCGGTTTTAATATTTCCGGTTTGGATGCTTGATGAGGTTCTGTTTTCAATCACCTCTTTTTCAATTACTTTCGCATTATACGCTAATCCGTCTTTGTTCACACTGATAGTAACGTCTTGTGTGTTTGAAACTTTGACGACCGCCGCGTATTTTCCGTCGTCGCCATTTACGTCGAATGTTTGTGTTTCTCCGGTCTCATTGTAGCTCACTTCAATTTTAGCATCTGAAATAGGTTTGCCGGAATCGTTCGTGAGCGTGCCTTTTAAAATCACAACTTCCTGCGGTCGTGCTTTCTCATAAAGATCGAATGCGTAGATATTCCAATCTCCATCTTTGTCACTTGAAAAATAGGCGACTTTACCATTCGTTGAAACAAACAAACCAAGTTCATCTTGTTCTGAATTAATCGGATATCCGATATTTTCTGGCTTTGTCCAACCGTTATTTTCCTTTCGAATATAAAAAATATCGAGCCCTCCCATTCCTTTTCGGGAATTCGTGGAAGAGGAAACAAAGTAGAGTGTTTCCCCATCCTGGTGGAAGAACGGACTTTTGTCTTTTCCAGCCGTATTAATTATTTCAAAGGGTTTGGCAACGCTCCAAGTTCCATCAGCTTGTCGTTCTGAGAGGTAAATGTCATTGTCACGGGATCCTTTTCTAAAAGAAGTGAAAAAAAGCATTTTACCATCGGCTGAAAGTGAAGGTTGTGCCTCCCAGCCATCTTTGGTATTGATGTTTGGACCCATGTTTAGAAGCGGTGTCCATTCAAAATCATTTCCTCCTTTACCACTGCGCTTGAATTTTGTGGTATATAAGTCGCAATTCAAATAATCTCGTCCGTAAACGACTTCTTTTTTACAAGCGCAAATGATCATTTCTTTGTTGTCGACTGAAAGGGTTGCCGTTCCGTAGTTGTAAAAAGTCCCATTGTTAAATGGTTCTGGAAGACCTTCTCCGAATGTGAAAACATTTTTTCCTTCATTCAAACGCGAAGCCAAAGTAAATTCTTCTTCAATTAAATTAGCGATATTTCCTAAATTGGTTTTATCGACTTTACGAGTGAAAAAAATCAAGTCATTATCTGGCGAAATCATTGGGAAATACTCATCTTGACTTGAACTCACATTCATGACTTTAGCAGGGGAGAAGGGAACTGGATTATCCTTCAGGGTTTTTTCGAACTCAATATCCTCAATAATTGCTTTAAGTTCGGCTTTCTTTTGAAGAAAATCTTGAGGTAGAATTGAATAATTATCGTCAGGAAATTCGACAAACTTTTTTAAAAAAGGCAAGGCATTTTTTACATCACCGTTCGAGAGTAATGTTGTGCCAATAGTATAATAACAATCAGCATGAAAATTTGGACACTTTTTAATGGTTGCTTGATAAAAATATAGTGATTTTTTTTGAAGTGCCTCACCTTGATTTTGCGTTTTAACATCCTTCATTTGTCGAGCTCCTTCTTGTTCGCAAAGTCGAGCATATAAAAAATAGGTCTCAGCGTTATCCGGGTATTTTTGAATGGCTTGCGCAAATTTACTCGTTTTATCATCGAAATTGTCCTCTGCCATTGCTGATGCCAGTAATTTGATCAACTTTTTATCACTCGTAATACAAGGATCATTTTCTTGCGAAAAGAGGTTGGCGTTTGAGCCAAAGATTAGAAAAAATGAAAAAGCTTGTAAAAACTTGACCATGGAATTGATTTAGTCAGTTCATTATAGCTAAAATCGTGCAAAAGGTTACATGAATTTATGTTAAAATATATCCGTTGCTATTTCAGTTGAATTTAGTTGAAATTGTTTATTGAAGGCATTTAAAAAAAATGAAATATCAAAATAAGCTTTGCAGCCATAATAATATAGCAACAAAGCTTAACTGTATTATCTCGCGAGTCCAATCTCTTCCAATGGAATACGTTGTGCCATTTCAGTGTTTTTGTAACTTGATGGAGTAATTCCGGTAATTTTCTTGAATTGATTGGAAAGATGTGCGATACTGCTGTAATTCAATTTGTAAGAAATTTCAGACAAATTCAATTCTCCGTAAAGTAATAACTCTTTAATTCGTTCAATTTTATTGATAATGATGAATTGTTGAATGGTCATTCCCGTAATTGAACGAAAAACATTCGATAGGTAGGTGTAGTTATGATTTAGTTTTTCGCTGAGGTGAACTGAGAAATTAACCTTGATATTTTCATCTGAATAATGAATCATGTCAATAATGACGAGTTTGATTTTTTCACACAAAATGGTTTTATGATCATCCATCAATTCCAATCCTGATTTTTTGAGCTTGTCCTTGAAATCTAATTCTTGAATCAATGACAATTCTTTTAATATTTCTACTGAACCCAGTTCTACTTTTTGATGTGGAATTCCCATGTCTTCCAAAATCTGTGAAAGTTGACTCTTGCATCGGTTGCTGACCATGTTTTTGATGTAAAATTTTAAAGCCATAATTGAAAGTTTAATTGTTATTAATTTGAATTTATTATTGGTTGAATTACTGAATTTCAAAGTTGATTTCTTTCAAAAGTTGATCATTTGGGATGGGGTCAATCGACCATTGGTTTTTCCCAATTTTATGGAAAATATCTACGTTGAGTCCAAATTCTTTTTTCAAGGTGGTTTTTAATTCGTTGGCCTTCATATCTTCGTCGATGTAAATGAATCCATCTTTTTTCGTTTCGCGACATTTTTCAAGTGTATTCTTGCCATCCAAATATTCTTTAATTCTTTCATAAATGGAAGATGGATGCATCGTATAAAACTCGAGTTTTAGGTGAGGGAAAAACTCATTGAATTCGTTTTGAATGGATTTTATTTTTCGCTGGTTGTTAATTTCAATTTTATACATCGGATTTTAAATTAGAGTGGAATTTTCTATTTCTTGAATTTCTATTAATTCGGCTTGTTTGCGTATTTCTTTCTCAATGCAGATTCGAGCCATTAAATAAGTGACCGTTGATTCAGCTCCTTGGTTGATGTTCACATGATCATGTTCCAGACCATCGCAACAACCCCCGGAAACCGGATTGTATATAATTTGATTTAAATGATTGTGACCGAGATACCACTCGAAAGCAGTTTTCATATATGCCAGGTATTTTTTTTCACCAAAACAGTTACTAAATTCTTGTAAAGCAAGTATGGTGTATGCAACATCGATAGGCTGTTCTCCAAAAGGATGAACTTCTTTTCCTTTCGAATACCAAGTCCGATTGGATATTACTGACATGTGTTTTTTTACAAAAAGTATTTCGAGAAGAAAGTCAAAAGATTCTTTTGCCACGTTTTTAAAAATAGAGTCATTTGAAACGTAATAGGCATAAAGTAAAGATTCCGGAATAATCGCATTTGCGTAAGTTATGGAATTCTCAAACCAGTGCCAATCAGATTCCCTCTGTTTGGTATAGTAATCAACTAGATTATCAGCCAATTCGAGTATGATTCTAGATGTGGATTTTTCATTTTTGACAACGTTATAGAGGTATAATCCTTTAATTGTGAATGCAATTGCTCTTGGTGATTTAAATTTTTTAAGGTGGATGATCGAATTTTCAACTAATTGTTCTATTCTCGAAAAATACTTTTGTTGATGAGATTTCTGATGCGACATGAAAACTCCCAATGCATAAATTGCTCTACCATTGCTGTCCTCTAAATTTTCCTCAAAATTTTGATTTGTGTATTCGTTGAATCGGTTTACGTAGTTGAGAAATTTCCCATCTGTTTGCTGTGAGTTTTCAATAAAGCGAAAATAGATGTCAATCAAACCAATCACTGAAATGTCGTTAGTTAATTCATAATACTCCGAAATTGCCATAAGGGCTCGTGCATTGTCGTCCAACGTGTAGCCTGAATCTAAATCGGGTATTTCGGCGATAGAAAATTGAATAATTCCAATTTCGCTGGTTGTATTGAAAAAATGATTCAAATTGAACTCAGGAATTTTAAATTTTAACTCGCGAATATCTTCTGAAGCGAGTTCCTCCTCTATCAAGGTCATGTATTGGATAGCTACATTTTGCCAAGATGCCGGGCGCATATTTTGCAAGGCGTTAATTTTCATTTGATCCAATTGATCTTGATTTTGAAGTAAATAATTGGCGGACTTTGCAAGTTGAGTCGAATCTTGGAATTCAATCAATATACCTGCTGATTTCAATTGATCTTTGGCTTGTGGAATTTTAGTGGAAATAATTGGGCAGCCGCAGCCCATGGCATAGGCAAAAGTTCCACTTACTGCTTGAAACGGGTCGCTTGACGTAAAAAGATAAATATCTGTTAGTTGAAGGTATTCATGCAGTAATTCAAGCGAAATAAATTCATTCACAAACAATATGTGATTGGCCACCCCTAATTCATTAGCCAAAGAATGCAAAAAGGTTCTGTATTTTTCACCTTCTCGTTTATAAATTTCAGGATGTGTTTTTCCTAAAATCAAGTATATACAATCTGGGTGTTTTTTGATTATTTCCGGCAGTGCATAGATGGCAGTTTCAATACTTTTTCCTTCACTTAATAAACCGAATGTTGTCAATACTTTTTTGTTTGTTAGTTGGAATTTAGATTTCAGAAAGTCTTGATTTTTGAGAGGACTTAAATGAACGCCATGTGGAATAACTTCTATTTTTTTTGTGTCAATTTGATACTCGTTCTGAAGAATATTAAAGCTGTTTTCAGACATTACAATGACTTTAACGGCATACTTTGCAATATTCTGAACAACCGATAGGCGTTCTTTCGATGGAGCCGGCAGTACGGTATGGAATGTTATAAAAATGGGAACGTTTACCTTTCTTAAAAAGTAGAACAAAAAGTTACCGTAAGAACCTCCAAACAGACCAAATTCATGCTGTATGATTACTCCGCGAATGGTCGATTTTTTCACAACATCTTCAGCAAGTTTTTTGTAACTGCTTGGATTGTGTGCCTCTAAAACGAAAGTGATAGGATCTTTTTGTATATTGGTGTTTCGCTCATTTTCAATTGCGCAAACTGAAATTTTCAAAACTCCTCCGAATTTTTCAAGGAGGCTATTTCGAAAATCTTCACTATAGGTTGCTATACCGCATTGTCGATCTGGAAATGAAGCAATTAAAAGTAATTCTATTTGTTCATTTTCTTCCAGCAATCGAAATGGATTTGAAGAATAATTTTGGGTTTTTATTAAAAGTTCTTTATTTGACATTTTCGTTCTCTTTTTTGAGGTAAATAAATGATTCAAATAACTCAGTTAATGAGAAAGAAGCACAGGCAATTCGTGAATCTGCAGCACCATAGTAGATGTAGATTTGGTCACCTTTTATTAAACTACCTGTTGGAAAAACGACATTGTTGACATTTCCCTTTATTTCCCAATCGAATTCGGGTTCGAGCAAACAATAAGGAAGCGTTGCAATTATTTTCAAAGGATCTTTTAGGTCAAGTAATATACAATGCGCTTTATAAATGATTTCTGCATCCATTTCATAGGCAGCGTGGTAAATAAAAATCCAGCCACGATCTGTTTCAATTGGAGGACAGCCTGCTCCAAAGTATAGTGCTTTCTCAAGGTGAACACTGTCGCAATCCAATCTGTATATGGGTAGATTGGAAAGGTATTTTTCCCAAAAGGCGACATTAATTTCACTTAAATCAGAAACGATTACAAAAAGAATGTCTGGTTTAATGCGATGAACGAAATAAAACTTACCATCAATTTTTTTAGGAAAAAAAAGGACGTTTTTGTCCCAAACAAATTCCACGTTATTATCGATGGCTAATTCATCTGAATAGGAACTTGCAATGC
>JBIIVA010000110.1:0-8212 GCA_044339705.1 Crocinitomicaceae bacterium | reverse complement strand
GTTGATACCGGACATAATTTTGAGGAGGCATTAACGTTTCGAGATAATTTAGCTGAAAAATTGGGTGAGCGCCTGATCGTTCGTAAGGTAGAAGACACGATTAAGGCTAAGAATCTACAAGATGGAAAAGGTAAATTTCCTAGTAGAAATGGATTACAAACCTATACGCTATTGGATGTAATCGAAGAATTTGAGTTTGATGCTTGTATAGGCGGTGCGCGAAGAGATGAAGAAAAAGCAAGAGCGAAAGAGCGTATTTTCTCAGTTCGTGATGAATTTGGTCAGTGGGATCCGAAAAAACAACGTCCGGAATTGTGGAACATTTACAATGGTAAAATTGACAAAGGTGAGAATGTGCGCGTGTTTCCAATTTCAAATTGGACGGAATTGGATGTATGGAATTACATCAAACGTGAAAATATCGAACTTCCATCCATTTACTTTACGCATGAACGCGAGTGTATCTTGACAGAAAACGGACAATTGATGAACGTAAATGAATTTGTGCAAATTGAACCAGAAGATGTAATCGTAAAGAAAAATGTTCGATACAGAACTGTCGGTGATATGACATGTACCGCTGCCGTTGAAAGCGAAGCTTACACAGTTGATGATATCATTAAAGAGATTAAAGAAACGAAAATTTCAGAGCGCGGAGCTACGCGGATGGATGATCGTGTGAGCGAAGCGGCGATGGAGGATCGAAAAAAAGGGGGTTATTTTTGAATTAAAAATTAAGAATTTCGAGTTCACAATTAGCAACTCGCAATTATATAAAAGAATTAATACGATGGAACTACTAAGATTTTTTACAGCAGGAAACGTAGATGACGGCAAAAGCACCTTAATCGGTCGTTTGCTATATGACAGTAAGTCGATTTCGACGGACATAATTGAAACATTGACCCGTCAAAGCAAATCAACAGGGGTTGATACCGAAATTGATTTGGCATTGCTAACAGATGGATTGCGTGCAGAACGAGAACAGGGAATCACCATTGATGTCGCCTATAAGTATTTTACAACGGAAAAACGAAAGTTTATCATTGCTGATACTCCAGGACATGCTCAATATACGCGAAATATGTTTACCGGTGCGTCCAACGCTGATTTAGCAATCATCTTGATTGACGCTCGAAACGGAATAACCGATCAAACAAAAAGACACAGCATTATTTCGTCAATTTTGGGAATTCCTCACATTTTGATTTGTGTCAATAAAATGGATTTAGTTGAATACAAAGAATCTGTTTTTGAAGAAATTAAATCTAATTACTTAAAGTTTTCAGAAAGGTTAGGTTTGAAGAAAATTTCATTCATTCCTGTGAGTGCCTTAGCAGGTGATAATGTGGTGAAATCCTCTGAAAATTTATCTTGGTTCAAAGGAGAGTCCTTGTTTGAATTCTTGGAAAATGTTGAAATTCAATCGTTAAATGATGCGCAAGAAGCACGTTTTCAAGTACAGTATGTCATTCGTCCTCAAACAGATGAATTACATGATTATCGTGGATATGCCGGAAGTGTTTTGAGTGGTTCACTTCGAAAGGGAGATCGCGTTCAGATTCTGCCATTGGGTGTATCTACGACAATTGAAAAGATTGAAAAATACCAGCAAGAAGTTGAAGATGCTGCTGCTGGAGAACCTGTCGTAATTCATCTTTCGGAAGATTTTGATGTGAGTCGAGGCAGCACGATTGTAAATTTAAATGAACTGCCAAATTCAGATAATTTAATCGAAGCGACTATTTGTTGGATGGATAACAAAGCATATCAAAGTGGTCAGAAATTACTATTTCAACAAAACAGCTTCCGCTCAAAAGCAGTTATAAAAGAACTTGAAGCGAAAATCGATATTCATTCGTTTGATGAAGTTCCAAGCGACGGAACTATGAATTTGAATGATTTTTGTAAAGTGAATATCAAAACTGCTGAGTCGGTTAGTTACGATTCCTATTCCAGAAATCGGAAAACAGGAGCTTTTGTTCTGATTAACGAAAACACAAACAATACAGTTGCCGCGGGCGTAATCCATTAATCCATGTATTCGAACGAGTTCATTTCAAAATTATTTGAGCGTCACATTTCAAAGTCGAATCTTCCTTCTCCGCAATTGGTTGAGGGATTCATGGAAGATTTGATGGGGAATTTATTTCCAGCATATAGCAATCGGAAAGTTGTTTCAGCGATAAAATTGTTAGAGGATTTTGAACGCAACAAACAACAGTTAATTCATCTTTTGCAACACATCGAAGTTTCGTTGGAGCGAAGTCCGAGTTTTCTTGCCAATGACTTTTTTCAAGAAATTCCTGTCATATATGAAAAATTGATTTCGGATGCTGAATCCATTGAAAAAGGAGATCCAGCGGCACGAAATATTGAAGAAGTCATGCGATCATATCCGGGTTTCTACGCGATTTGTGTGTTTCGATTTGCCAATTTATTGCAACAGTTTAAAGTTCCTTCAATTCCCAGGATCTTAACCGAGCTAGCGCATCAGAAAACGGGAATTGATATTCATCCGGGCGCCACAATTGGATCCAATTTCTTCATAGATCATGGAACGGGAATCGTAATCGGAGAAACGAGTGTCATAGGTGACAATGTAAAAATATATCAAGGTGTAACTCTAGGTGCTTTGAGTGTAAGTAAAGAAATGGCCGAAACGAAAAGACATCCGACAATTGAAGATAATGTTGTGATATATGCAGGAGCGACCATTCTTGGAGGAAAAACAATAATTGGTAAGAACAGTATCATCGGTGGAAATGTCTGGTTGACAAAAAGCATTGAACCAAATTCCACCGTTTATCATCAATCAGACTTAATTATAAACAAAGCATAAATGGCAACTTTACTCGATTTTATTGGCAATACACCCTTGGTAGAATTGAAGAATATCAATACCAATCCGAATGTGCGTTTGTTTGGGAAATTGGAAGGTCATAACCCGGGTGGTAGCGTAAAAGATAGAGCAGCTTATGGTTTGATTAAAGGCGGAATTGAACGTGGAATTATTAAGTCGGACTCAAAATTAATTGAAGCAACAAGCGGTAATACAGGTATTGCTTTGGCAATGATTGCGAAACTTCATCAGTTAGATATTGAAATAGTTTTACCTGAAAATTCAACGCGTGAACGCGTTCAAACGATGCGGGCATTTGGTGCGAAAGTTACGCTTACACCAGAATCTGGTGGAATGGAGGCAGCTATTGATTACGCAAGAAACAAAGTAGATAATGAAGGGTATGTTTCTCTGGATCAGTTTAATAACTTCGATAACCCGAGAATGCATTACGAAACAACAGGCCCTGAAATTTTTCATGATACGCAAGGAGAAATCACTCATTTCGTTTCAGCAATGGGAACAACAGGAACGATTATGGGCGTTTCACGTTTTCTAAAAGAACAAAATTCGGATATAAAAATTATCGGAGCTCAACCAGCGGATAATGCAAAAATACCTGGGATTCGAAAATGGCCCAAGGAATACTTGCCGGGAATCTTTGATGCGAGTCGTGTTGATCAAATTGTTGAAGTTACTGAATTAGAGGCACGGGAAATGGCAAGAAGATTGGCGCAAGAGGAAGGCGTGTTTTCAGGAATGAGCAGTGGGGGTAGCGTTGCAGCTGCAATGAAATTAGTTCCAAATCTTACTTCCGGAATTGTGGTTTGCATCATCTGTGACCGCGGAGATAAATATCTTTCCACCGATTTATTTGATTAACAGGCTTTTTCAAATTTAATAAATTATTTTTTCATTAAAGTATTGCTCAAATCCCATAAATGATTAAATTTGCATCATGAAAATGGCACAAGTATACTTCAATAACTTTTTTAATTTCTTCAATATGAATTGAAAAAGGAAGGATTGTATATATTTTTTAAAGCCTTCCGTTGTGAAGGCTTTTTTTTTGTTTAATAGTTAAATATTTTAAAATGGAAAAGTACAAAAAAGAGGAACAGATTTCGCTCTTGAAATCGAAATTTGCGAAGGAGCTGAGTGGCCGTTTGCATTTGATTAAAGTTGAAGCACCTTTGCTGGTGGAAAAAGGAACCGGTGTTAATGATGACTTGAATGGCATTGAAAGTCCCGTTTCTGTTTCCATCAATAATATTCCTTCCAAAAAATTTGAAATCGTTCATTCGTTGGCAAAATGGAAAAGAGAAAAGTTAGCTAAATTGGGGGCTAAGCCTGAACAAGGTATTTATACGGATATGCGCGCTATTCGAACGGATGAGGTTTTAACGGAATTACATAGTGTTTATGTTGATCAATGGGATTGGGAAAAAGTCATTTCAAGTGAAGATAGAAATTTGGATTATTTAAAAGCCACTATTTCTAAAATCTATGAATCAATAAAAAGTGTGGCATTCGAATTGACTGAAAAGTATGGAATTGTGAGTGAATTACCTCAGGCAATTACGTATTTACATACCGAGGACGTTTTAGAATTATATCCGAATTTAACAGCAAAAGAACGTGAAAACGAAATTTGCAAAAAATATGGTGCTGTTTTCCTAATCGGCATCGGTGGAGTATTGGCTGATGGCAAAGCCCACGACGGGAGAGCTTCAGACTATGATGACTGGTCATCTGAAACTTCGACTGGATACAAAGGACTGAATGGCGATCTACTTCTTTGGAACCCCGTTTTAAATAAAGCAATTGAGATCTCGTCTATGGGAATTCGAGTAGATAAAGAATCGCTTCTGCGCCAATTGCAAATTGCGGGCAATGAGGACCGAAAAAACTTGGATTGGCACAAAGCTTTGATTGATGGAAAATTACCTCAAACCATTGGTGGTGGAATTGGTCAATCTCGATTAGCTATGTTCCTGTTGTGGAAAAGACACATTGGGGAAGTTCAAAGTAGCGTTTGGAACTTTGACAAAGAAATTTATTCAACTGAAAATCAATTAAATATTTTATAGTATGCGTAACGAAAACATAGCAATTCAAGGTTCCATAGCGTCGTTTCATGATCAGGCGGCTAAAAAATTCTTCGGAAATGATATCAACGTGATTGAATGTGGGTCATTTCGAGAAGTATGCGAACGACTTTCTAAAAATCAAGTTGATTACGGGATAATCGCAATAGAAAATAAAGTGGCTGGAACGATATTACTGAACTATCAATTGATTGAGCATTTTGATTTAAATATTATCGGTGAGACGTATCTACCTGTTGAATTGTTCTTACTTGCGAATGAAGGTGTTTCATTGAATGACGTTCACGAAATAATTTCCCATCCTATGGCGCTCGGACAATGCCAAAATTACCTTTCTGACTTGGAAGATGTGAAAGTTACGGAATTCAAAGACACAGCGGAATCAGCCAAATTGATTATCAAAAATCAAGATAAACACGTTGCGGTTATTGCGGGTGGTTCCGTTGTTGAGCACTATGGTTTAAATAAAATATCCGAGAATATCTGTGATGAAAAAGTCAATTTTACAAGATTTTACATCATGACAAAAGGTAATTACAATGTGGAGTATCCTGACAAGGCCTCCGTAAATTTAATTTCCCAAAGTGCTATTGGATCATTGAGTGAAATCCTTTTGGTTTTCAAAAAATACCAAATTAATTTAACTAAAATTCAAAGTGTTCCAATTCCTAATAATACGGAGCAATACATTTTTCATCTCGATTTGGAATTCACAGATCGGAATAATTTGGAACTTGCACTTGATGAAGTGAAAATTCTCGCACAACAATTAAAAGTTCTTGGAATTTATAAATCTGCAAAATTGATTGTTTAAAATGAACGATAATAAGAAAATTCTAATTTCGGGTCCGTGCAGTGCCGAAACGGAAAAACAACTGATTGATACAGCTATTCAGTTAAAAAATACCGGTTTAGTTGATTATTTAAGAGCTGGGATTTGGAAGCCGCGGACCAATCCAGGTGGCTACGAAGGCGCTGGAGTGAAAGGTTTGTCGTGGTTGTTAATCGCTAAAAAAGAAACGGGTTTAAAAACTGCAACAGAGGTAGCAACAGGTAAACACGTTGAAGATTCATTGAATTTTGAAGTTGATTTGCTTTGGGTTGGAGCTCGAACCACTGTTAATCCATTCAGCGTGCAACAAGTAGCGGATGCTTTGAAGGGAACGAATGCCAAAGTTTATATCAAAAACCCTGTAAATCCCGATATTAAATTGTGGATTGGGGCTTTGGAACGAATACAAAAGGCAGGAATTACAGATGTTGGTTTAATTCATCGTGGTTTCTCTTCCTATGGAAATACTGAATTTCGAAATGCACCCTTGTGGCAAATACCGATTGAAATGAAGCGATTATTTCCTGAAATCCCTATGATTTGCGATCCTTCGCACATTACAGGAAAACGTTCGCGAATATTTGAAATTTCTCAAAAAAGTTTGGATTTGGATTATGATGGTTTGATAATCGAATCGCACATTTCCCCCGATGATGCCTGGACAGATAAAGCACAACAAATAACACCTAGTCAACTTAAAAATGGATACGAACAATTGATTTGGAAGAAGAAATCTACTGATTTACCTGATTTTCAATTGCAAATTGATGAATTGCGTCAACAAATCAATTTTTATGATGATGAACTTCTTTCGTTAATTCGTTCACGCATGAACATTGCCGAGAAAATTGGGGAATTGAAGAAAAACAATCAAGTAACGGTGCTTCAAAATAGTCGATGGAATGAGATTTTACTTAAAAGCATTGAGAAAGGAACGCAATTAAACCTAAGTGAAGAATTTGTGCGTTCAGTAATGGAATTATTACATGTTGAGAGTATTCGAATTCAGAATGAAATAAGGGAATTGGAGGTTTAAGAATTCGATAGGACATAAGAATATGGAAAAAATAATAGAAAACTCATCATTCATTGAAGGCTCTTTAAAAATTCCGGCTTCCAAAAGTCATGGGCAACGCGTTTTAGCCTGTTCATTCATTAATTTGAACCGAACGGTAATACATAATTTGGGTATTTCTGAAGACGAGCGAGGGTTATTGAATTTAATTTCAGATGCCGGCGCAACCGTTATTTCTAAGGATGAAACGCTATCCATTCGCGGTATCGAATTGATGGATAGATCCGAGCTTCATTTAAACTGTCGCGAATCGGGATTAGCATCAAGAATGATTACTCCGATTCTTGCGAACGCAAATTTTCCAATTGAACTAAGAGGGCAGGGGAGTTTGCTGAAACGTCCTATGCATCAATTCGACGAAATATTTAAAAGTTTAGGGATCCATTTTGTTTCAAATGGTGGTAGGTTACCATTTCAAATTTTAGGGCCATTAAAACCTCGAAATATAAAAATAGATGGTTCTTTAAGTTCTCAATTTGTTACCGGATTGATATTAGGTTTTGTCGCTTCTCCATTATTGAGAAATGAAACTATAGAGGTAGTTAATCCAACCAGTATTCCTTATATCGAGCTTACATTGGATGTTCTTCGAGATTTTGGAGTTGAATTGAGGTTTCAAAATGATAAAATTAAATTTTGTGGTCCTTATAAATTGAAGGAAACTGAAATTACGATCGAAGGAGATTGGAGTAGTGCTTCATTCTTTTTAGTTGCAGGTGCAATATTAGGCGATATTACTATTTATGGATTAAACTTAAATTCCAAACAAGCTGATCGAAAGCTATTGGAGGCTTTGCAGGATTTCGGTGCAGAGATACAACTCGAAAATGGCGTTCGAATAATTAAAAATCAATCGAAAGCATTTGATTTTGATGCGACCCATTGTCCAGATTTATTTCCTCCTTTGGCCGTTTTAGCCTCATTTGGCGATGGAGAATCAAGAATCAAAGGAGTTTCAAGATTGACGCATAAGGAAAGTAATCGGGCACAAACAATTCAGTCTGAATTAACCAAAATGGGTGCTAAGATTTCGGTTGTTGATGATATCATGTATATTCAAGGAATTAAAAAATCAAAATCAGCGACAATTGATCCTCATGGAGACCACCGAATAGCGATGGCATGTGCAATTATGGCATTGAAAGGAGAAGGCCAAACTAAAATTAATAACCCTTTGGTTGTGAACAAATCATTCCCGGATTTTTTCTCTTTTCTTAAAAAACTTGTTTAATTAGGGTCTGCTGAAAAAGTCAGAAAAGGATTAGAATCTAGGCGCAGTTCATTAAGGCATATACGAATATGCCAATATGACTGCAACGAAGAAGATGATTCTTTTCTGGCTATCGAACAAAAAT
>JBIIVA010000109.1:0-8218 GCA_044339705.1 Crocinitomicaceae bacterium | reverse complement strand
GTTTGGCGAGCGGATCGACCTCAGCATGGACGTTATCAAGAGTTTTATCAATGCGATGCAGATGTCGTTGGAAGCGATTCATTGCTTTATGAAATTGAATTGGTTCAAATTTTTGATGCCGTTCTAACGAAATTGAATCTTCCTGGTTTTACTGTTAAAATTAACAACCGAAAACTATTGACAGGTATCGCCGAAGTAAGTGGTGAGGCTGATCGAATAGTCGATATTACCGTTGCGATCGATAAATTAGATAAAATAGGCGAGGTGGGCGTTTTGCATGAATTAAGATCCAAAGAAATTTCTGAGAATGCTATCGAGCGAATCAAACCTCTGTTTCAATTGAAGGGCAACAATCTAGAAAAACTTGATCTGATGAAATCGTTTTTAAGTTCTTCGGAAATTGGTTTAAAGGGGATTGAGGAGTTGGAATTCGTTTTGAATTCGGTTAATCGAATAGGATTGGAGAGAGGAGAAATTGAATTTGACGTAACACTTGCACGAGGCTTGAATTATTATACAGGTGCCATTTTTGAGGTCAAGGCGCACGATGTTAAAATGGGAAGTATTTGTGGAGGCGGTCGTTACGACGATCTAACAGGTCTTTTCGGTTTGAAAGGATTATCGGGAGTTGGAATTTCTTTTGGTGCCGATCGCATTTATGATGTGTTAAACGAACTAGATTTGTTTCCAACAGCGGTAACTTCGGGTTTAACTTTTCTATTTGTTAATTTCGGAGAGAAAGAAGTTGAAAAATGCCTCGAATTAGCTCATAAGATTCGAAAAAAAGGCGTTGATTGTGAAATTTATCCAACCGCGGCTAAGCTTCAAAAACAAATGAAATACGCCAATGACAGAGGTGTTAAATTTACCGTTTTACTTGGAGAGAATGAATTGAATAACGAAAGAATTGTCTTGAAAAATATGGACTCAGGACAGCAATCTAATTTGAGTTTTTCGGAATTTTATGATTTTTTGCTGAAGCTAAACTAGCAAACCGAAAATTGTTTTACATGATTTGAGTTTTGTTCGGTTTTATTGGTAGAAAAATCAAAACACAATAATCAGAGAAATAATAATAATCACTAATATGATTCCGATGATGGTTAATCATCCATAATCAACGTATAATACAATACCAGATCAACACAAAAAGTTGGGGGATTAGTCATGAATTTCTTAAAATCTGAAATAAGCCATAACGAGAATCTTCACAAACAAGTATGAATTAATTGGCTATTCAACGCAACTA
Organism: Crocinitomicaceae bacterium; assembly: GCA_044339705.1. Taxonomy (GTDB): domain Bacteria; phylum Bacteroidota; class Bacteroidia; order Flavobacteriales_D; family Crocinitomicaceae; genus UBA952. The sequence continues at coordinate 6,969 of JBIIVA010000109.1, read as the reverse complement.
TTAACGTGATCCATATGATCGTTAAAAGACAAATTAGTTACATATGAAAGTGAAAGATCAACACTTTAGGTTGAAAACCAAGAGTAATTGCGACGAAATCGGAAATCAAATTTATGATAATTTGAATTTTTCTTATTTCGATGGGGGCAATTCATAAACTATGAATTGTCATCATTTGCCAAGTGCAATTATTTCTCGCGACCACAACTATACTAATGTCTTCACTTGGCTCAAGAGAACTTAAACAATTTGAAATTGTTGAGGCGGATTAGCGGCCTTTTTCCTAAATTTGTCGATATTCATTCTTATAGTATGACAGTTTCTGAAATCCGTCAAAAATTTTTCGACTTCTTTGAAAGTAAAGGTCACCGAATCGTTTCTTCTGCTCCAATGGTTGTTAAAAATGATCCGACCTTAATGTTTACAAACGCGGGAATGAATCAATTCAAAGATTTTTTCCTTGGTTACCAATCACCAAAAGAGAGAAGAGTTGCAAATTCTCAGAAATGTTTACGTGTTTCGGGAAAACATAACGACTTGGAAGAAGTTGGAGTTGATACCTATCACCATACTATGTTTGAAATGCTTGGAAATTGGTCATTCGGAGATTATTTCAAGGAGGAAGCTATCGCATGGGCTTGGGAATTATTAACGGAAGTTTATAAAATCCCGAAAGATCGATTGTATGTCACCGTTTTTGAGGGTGATGATAAAGATAAAGTTCCGAAGGATGAGGAAAGTTACACTATTTGGAAAAAGTACATATCGGAAGATCGAATAATTCTAGCATCGAAGAAAGACAACTTTTGGGAGATGGGAGATACCGGCCCGTGTGGACCTTGCACCGAAATCCATGTCGATTTAAGAGGTGAAAGCGAGCGACAAAAAATTCCTGGATTGACATTAGTGAATCATGATCATCCGCAGGTAATTGAAATTTGGAACAACGTTTTCATGCAATTTAATCGCAAAGCGAATGGAAGTCTTGAGCCTCTTCCGGAGACGCATGTCGATACTGGTATGGGATTAGAACGGCTTTCCATGGCCTTGCAAGGAAAACAGAGTAATTACGATATTGATTTGTTTCAAACGTTAATTCAATTTACTGTGAAAATTTCCGGAATTCCATATGGTAAATCCGAGGAAACAGATATAGCCTTACGCGTGATTGCTGATCACATTCGAGCCATTGCCTTTTCCATAGCGGATGGTCAGTTGCCGTCCAACAATGGAGCAGGGTACGTGATTCGAAGAATTCTAAGAAGAGCGGTCCGCTACGGATACCAAACACTTGGGCTTAAAGAACCATTTCTTTCTGAATTATCGATGGTTTTAGTTGATATCATGGGAAATCCTTACCAAGAATTAATCAACCAAAAGGAGCTCATTTTCAAAGTCGTTAAAGAAGAGGAACAAAGTTTTTTCAGAACACTAGAGTTGGGAATTAAACGAATTGATGACTTAATTACACAATTGAAATCTAAAAACACGAATATTATTTCTGGAGTTGCTGTTTTTGAGTTGTACGATACGTATGGTTTTCCGGTTGATTTGACCTCGTTGATTGCCAGAGAGAACGGATTACACATCGATGAAGATGGTTTTCATAAAGAGTTACAAATTCAAAAAGATCGTTCTCGCGCTGCCACGAGTGTTGAAACCGATGATTGGGTTCAGGTGAATCCGGATATAGCAACAGAATTCATCGGCTACGACCAAACTTATTCTGAAGTTGAAATCATAAAATATCGAAAAGTCTCACAGAAAGGAAAAGAATTTTATCAACTTGTTCTAAATCAAACTCCCTTTTACCCAGAGGGAGGGGGGCAAATTGGAGATAAAGGATCATTGAAAAAAAACGAGTCAATTATTTCCATTTTTGATACGAAAAAGGAAAATAATTTGATAATCCATTTGACTGATAAACTTCCGATAAATCTAACAGGAACCTTTGAGGCACAGGTTAATACAACTAAAAGAGAACAAACATCCAATAATCATTCTGCTACTCACCTTTTACACCATGCACTACGTAAGGTTCTTGGAAAACATGTGGAACAAAAAGGTTCTTTGGTAAATCCGGATTATTTACGTTTTGACTTTTCACACTTTTCAAAAGTGACAGACGAGGAGCTTTTTCAAATCGAGAAACTTGTTGGACAAGCTATTCTTTCTAATATTGCTTTGAATGAAAAACGTTCTGTTCCACTTGAGGAAGCAAAAGCAATGGGTGCGATGGCATTATTCGGTGAAAAATATGGAGAATCTGTTCGTGTTATTCAGTTTGGAGAATCCGTAGAATTGTGCGGAGGAATTCATGTCTCATCAACGGGAAAAATTGGGCTGTTTAAAATCACCTCTGAATCTGCTGTTGCTGCAGGAGTTCGAAGAATTGAAGCAATTACCGGCCCGACTGCTGAAAAATATTTTCGCGAAAAGGCAGATACATTGGATGAAATTGCTCTTTTGATGAAAAACCCCAAAAATTTGATAAAAGCAATTGAGGATTTGATTTCGAAAAATCAGCAACTCGGAAAAGAAGTAGAGCGTTTGCTGCGCGAAAAAGTGAAAGGCGTGAAGACCGATTTGAAATCTAAAATTCATAATCTGGGAAAAATTAATTTTCTGGGTGAAATTGTTGAAATGGATTCGAATTCCATCAAAGACTTGCTTTTTCAACTGAAAAATGAAACGGAAAATTTCATCGGAATTATAGGGGACTCAGGCCATGATAAATGTGGATTGAGCCTGATTATTTCAGAAAATATCGTTCAAGAAAAACAACTGAACGCTTCTCAAATCATTCGTGAAATTTCGGTTCACATTCAAGGAGGAGGGGGAGGTCAAGCTTTTTTTGCAACAGCGGGAGGTAAAAAGAAAGAAGGATTGCAAAATGCGATTTCTGACCTTCAATCGAGATTGGAAAAATTGAATTGAAGTTTCTTTTGAATAGGTTGATTATTTTTTCGTTTGAGACAAAATAAAAGGGCTTAATGTATTGTTTTTCAGTCGTATACAATATTTAAGCAACGGATCAGACTTTTTAACGTTTTTATCCTAAAAATGAAAAGTTAATAACATTTGATTTTTTCTGCAAATTCAAATAAATTTTTCGCTATCTTCAATTTGTTATTTTTATGAGGTCGTTTTTAGTAGCTGTTATTGTTCAAGTTCTTTTCCTTTCAGGAGAAGTCTTTGGTCAGCTAAATGCAAATTTTTCCTCAACAGATGCTGATCAATGCCAAAATAGTTTATTTACGCTTAACGCTTCAAATACTTCATATTCAACTTACAACTGGTCAATAACCGGTCCATCCGGGTACAATTTCAATTCTAGCAACAATCCAACTTCAATTTCAGTTGTTCTTTTTACACCTGGCACTTACAATGTGCAATTAACGGTAGGAAATGGAGTCACTTCAGATACCAATTTGCAAAGTAATTTTTTAACTGTTTATTCGAAGCCAACAATTTCTTATGCTGTTTCACCAACGACTGGATGTGTCCCTTCAACTGTTAATTTTAATGGAAGTAGCACACCTGGATCAGGAACCCTTCAGTCATTTCAAATTACCACTGGAACGGGAAATACCTTTAACACGGAAGATTTTAGTTTCACATACGGTGCGGTAGGAAGTTACAATCCTACTGCAACAGTTACAAATTCATTCGGTTGTTTCACTACTCAAAATTTATCAGTTATTACCGTTAACTCAGTTGCATCACTATCTAGCTCACTTAATCCAAGTGCCATTTGTAGCGGGACAAACTTTAATTACACACCAACCAGTGGAACAGCCAATTGCACATTTACTTGGACAAGAGCTGCAATGGCAGGAATTTCAGAATCGGCATCATCAGGTTCGGGAAATATAAATGAGGTATTAACGAATACAACTACAGCAAATGTTTCGGTAACATATGTTGTCAAAACAATCGCTCCGAATGGTTGCCAAAAACAAGAAAATGTTGTTGTTGTGGTTAAACCCAAACCATCGGTGACTATTAATCCGCAAAATCTAACCATCTGTCCAAGTCAAACAGGAACGTTAACTGCGAGTGGTATACCAGCTGGAGGAACTTATTCGTGGTCTAATGGGCTTGGAAGTTCAGCAAGTGCTACAGTTTCCTCTGCGGGCACTTATTCTGTAACTTATACTGCAAGTGGTTGTGCCAGTAATTCAAATTCAGCAACGGTCTCGATTGGAGTTTCACCTACAGTATCATCAACTGCAACCGAAAATTCCGGAATTGCTAACAATGATCAAATAGTTTGTCCGGGGGCCAATGTATCATTAACGGCTACACCATCTGCTTCTGGTGGCACTTATCTTTGGTCAAATGGTCAGACGACTCAAACAATTAATGTTGCGCCGAATGTTACGACGACTTATTCGGTTACGTACACTTTGGGATGTCCAAGTAATGCCAGTTCTACAACTATAACTGTGACACCCGGCCCGACAAACAATTATACAAGTTCGGTTACAAATGCATGTAATTTTCCTGTTACAACAGATTATAATTCTACTTCAACTGTATCTGGTGGAGCGAGTATAACCTCAACTACATGGACTTTTCCAGGTGGAACTCCAAGTAGTGGTTCAGGTTCCGGACCAATTTCAGTTACTTACAACAGTTCGGGCGTTTACGGAATCACAATGACATCCACATCTAGTAACAATTGTTCAACAAGTTCAACGTTTAATCAAACTATTGTTGTTGGAAATGGAATTACACCAACATCGTCATTTTCTTATTCACCTTCTCTGACTCAGTGTATTGGAGAAAGTTTTACTTTTCAATATACGGGAGCAGGGGCTGATTCAATTCGTTGGAATTATGGTGATGGCTCGACAGCATGGAGTTCTGATAATGCGCCTGTAAACTATGTTTATGGCAATCCGGGAACATATAATGTAGTGATGACGCCCTACACAATTGTCAGTACAAATGTCTTGGCTTGCGCCGGAGAACCAGATACTTTAACAGTTGTAATTCTTGGTCCAAAAGCAAGTTTTAAAGTTTCTCCGGTCGTTTGTTCCAACCAATTCACAAGAACTTTTACAAATACCTCCACGGGGACAACTGGTTCTACGATCTATGATTGGACTTTTCAAAATGGTACTCCTTCGTTCTCGAATTCCTTTGGTCCCCATACTGTAAATTGGGCAACACCTGGAACTTACACAATTACCCTCACCTCAACTGACGACTCTACAAATTGTCCTCCTAATCAAGCGACAATCACAATAAACGTTAATAGTAATACGGGGGCAAATTTTGACGCCACGCTTAATGGAGTTCCTACAACTAACATTTGTCTTGGAACTACCTTAACTTTTTCCAATACAACACCTACCCCTCAATATAACTCAGGCAGTGCTCCCGGTTCAGTTACTTCGCCAAACACTAGGTGGGATTGGAATACAAATAACGGGGTTACTTTTTCTAATACATCAAATATCGGAACTCCTCAAACTCAGGCCTTCACTACCGCAAATGGTTATGCACCCGGTACGTATGGAATTGCGATGATGAACGTAGACAATAATGGCTGTCAAAATACAATAACAAAACCTAATTACATAACCATAAATGGTGTTGTTGCTGCAATAACGGCTCCTTCTGCTGTTTGTATCGGGCAAAGTTTCTCTCCAACTCATTCGGGATCCTTGACCTCAATTTCATCGACAACATGGAATTGGGGAGATGGAACACCAAACTCAAACTCAAATACACCAACCCATTCCTACAGCGCTCCTGGAACTTACACGATTACGTTGACATTGGTCGATAATTCAGTGCTTAGTTGCTCAACTGTAGTGACGCATACAATCGTAGTTAGAAATCCCCAAGCAAGTTTTACTTTGAATAGAAACTTTATTTGTAATAATCAAACCGTTACAGTAACGAACAATTCAACTGGAGTTGGTATTGCAACTTATAATTGGTCAGCAACGAATGCCACACCTGCCTCATCTACTAATGCAAATCCTGGAACATTTACGTTCAATCAACAAGGGAATCAAACGATTTCTTTAACAATTACGGATAATATCGGCTGTACGTCCACATCTAATTTGCCAATTTCAGTATTTAATGTAAACGCGCAAGCTACGGCAAGTCAAACAAATTTCCCTTGTTTTGATCCACCTAACTTGGTTACCTTTACCAATACATCAATTAATAATCCCAATGTAAATTCAGCTCAATGGAATTTCGGAAATGGTCAAACCTCAACCAATTGGAATCCATCTGCTACTTATTCATCACCTGGCACATACAACGTGACCTTAACTGTTACATCACTTACGGGTTGTACTAGTACCCAAAATGTTGCTACAATTACGGTTGGTGGTTCATCCGGAACAATCGATGTTACAAACAGTAGTTTAGAAGGTTGCTCTTGTTATGATGTTTCTTTTTCCGTAAATACCTCAAATGCTGTTGATGCGGTGCTTTTATTTGGAGATGGTGGATTTACAAACTTAATTCCAAATTCAACACAAACAGCGTCTCATTCATATTGTAATACCGGTTCTAGTCCTTTGACTTTTACTCCCTCGATTTATATTAGCAACAACACATGTATTGGGAATATTGAAGCCACTGAATCTATTACAGTTTATCCAGCTGCCTTTGCGAATGCAGGAGTAGATCAAACAGTTTGTGCTGGAAATAATATTTCTCTTAGCGGCTCAATTAGTGGTGTTGCAACTTCAATCACCTGGACAGGCGGCACAGGAACGTTTACTCCTAACAACACTACACTAAATGCTACGTATGCTCCAAGCGCATCAGAGATTACAGCGGGAACAGTTACACTAACCATGACAACGAACGACCCGTCGGGCCCTTGTAACGCTGCGAGTGATGCGATGACGATTACCATCAATCAAGCTGCGACAGTTAATGCAGGTATCGATCAAACGATTTGTTCAAGTGGTTCAGTGACACTTGCAGGAA